>NZ_JBFRSX010000021.1:0-49711 GCF_041473835.1 Vibrio sp. 10N.222.55.A1
CAACGCTCAAGTGGGCGAAATCATGGCGAATGTCAAAGCGATTAACAAAGTCATAGGACTAGGTATGCCCGTTAGAAGCTAACGGCTAGCTACATATGGTGTCGTTGATCTTCAAGCTGATTTGATCAACAACGCCGTTACCGAGTACTGATGACAAGAGGTAGAGATGGCGTAGTGTTTTATTTCCCTCAAGAGGCACTGTTCGACCAAACTTACGAATATTTCTTAAGTGCAGGTGCACAATGCCTATAAAGGCAGCAATCATTCAATCAAAACTATAGTTGTGTTTATCAAAATCCTGTTAGAACAGGACAAAGCAAGAATAATAGTAAGGAAAGAGGCTAGGTATGGACGTTTCAAAGCGGTCAGTTGAGGATGCCGTAACTCAGTTGAAGCAAGATGGTTATTACGAAAAGGACTTTCATCACTTTGTTGAAATTGACGGCAATTTGTATCCAGCAAAAAGACTCTACAGTGTGATTTTTGATGTCCACCACAGTCAGTGTCATACGTCTGAAGCTGAGAGGTTTTTTGAAAAGCAAGGGTATAAATTAGTCAACAAAGACCCACTACAAACTATCCCTAATATTTGGAAAGTTTCCCATGGTTTCAACGAAATATCTGAAAGCGTATCCCAATGGCTAGACGAAAATAACTATCTAGCTGTACATAGCGAAACAGCAAAAAGTCAGGGCAGTCGTTTTATCAAGGAAGTCAAAGTTAGTGATATCGTAAGCCTTTCTCGCAGCGGTTATTTAAAGGCCTTGGTACGAGTCACTGGAGAGGCTATGTTCGATGATGAATCTCCTTTAGATCATGGTTGGAGGTTTCGAAAGTATGAGTTAGTCCGTTCTTTGTCAGAGTTACAAAAGTACGCAGGCCCAAGTAAAGGTTGGGCCCCAAGCTATAACAGTACTCTTGCAAAGGTATACCAGCAAAAACAAGACCTAAAGCTATTTGAAGAGAGCATTCTGCAACCATACTACTCGATGAGTTTAGATGAACTGAGAGTTAAGCATGATAGTGAGAAGGAAAGCCAAATGAACCATGAATATAGTAGTCACAGTATCATCTCTCCGCTTAACCAAATTTTGTATGGGCCGCCAGGCACTGGTAAAACCTATCATACTATTGAAGCCGCAGTTCAAGCCGCTGATCCTGACTTTTACGCCAGCATAAACATTGATCCTGAAACCGGTGTATCAGAAGAGCAAAGAGGCTCACTAACGAAAAAATACAAAGCACTGACTGCCGCTGGTCGAATTCGTTTTGTCACATTTCATCAAAGCTATGGGTATGAAGAGTTTGTGGAAGGACTCAGTGCTAAAACAGAAGGCGGTCAAATTTCTTACTATGAAAAAGAGGGTGTATTTAAGGCGCTCTGTGAAAAAGCTAAGGACTACCAAGAAACCAAAACCACGGATGAGAAAGATGATTTTGATACATTGTGGGGGCGTTTTTTAAATAGTTTATCTGAACTGGAAGAGGGCGTTCGAGTCGACACAGTTCGTACGTTTTTCATAGTGACTGATGTCGATAACAACACAATTCGCTTCGAAAAAGACAAAGGCGAATCAACTCATTCTTTGAGTGTAAAAACCTTAAAAGACATCTTTCATGGTGCTCGAGTGATTAATGGAGGATTGAACCCTTACTATTCTGCTTTGATCAAGCATTTAGAAAAGCTTGCGCATAGTCAGCGCGAAGTCAAAACAGAACGCCAAAACTATGTATTAGTTATCGATGAGATCAATCGAGGTAATATCTCAAAAATTTTTGGTGAACTGATTACCTTGATTGAACCTTCTAAGCGCAAAGGTGCGCAGGAGCCGCTAGAAGTCACCCTACCTTATTCTGGTGATACTTTCTCAGTACCAGATAACTTATATATCATTGGCACTATGAACACGGCAGACCGTTCATTGGCAATGATGGACACTGCATTACGTCGTCGTTTTGATTTTAAAGAGATGATGCCAAACCCCAAGCTTTTTGCTGATAAAGAAGTTAAGGGCATCAATTTATCTAAATTGCTAGAAACACTAAATAAGCGAATTGAAGTTCTCTATGATCGTGAGCATACGCTCGGTCATGCTTTCTTGTTCCCTGTTTTCAATGAGGTTGATGAAGGCAATGCGTTTATCGAGCTACAGTCAGCATTTAAGAACAAGATAATCCCACTATTGGAAGAGTATTTTTATGAAGATTGGAGCAAGATTCGTTTAGTCCTTGGTGACAGTTTGAAGCAAGATGAGAGACTACAATTTTTAAAAAGAACTGAAGACTCCTACAGTGAGTTATTTGGCCCTGAACATGGATTGGAGCTGTATGAGGATTGTAAAGTGACATACTCATTCAAGCCTTTTGGGGCAGGGACTGTTTGGCAAAACCCGGCAGCGTTCAAAGCTATCTACGCAAAAGATAGTGAGTAAGGCTAGTGAAAGCCAAACAAGAAATTACTCTCTTTGAGTATGACTGTTTAGTGAGTGAAGATGTGCTGAAAGATCAGACTGCATCTTCACACGTTCAAGCTATCTCTATATCAGCTTATCAATATCTCAAGCAGCTTTGCTTAAGTAATGAGAATGAAAGAAATCTTCTTCAATTACGTCGTCGAAATGGTATGGAAGTTCTGCAAGTTCAAAACTATGCAGGAGTTATGTTTACGCCAGATAAAACGCAAATTGAAATCTTGCCTAAAATCGGAAAAGGCTTCACAGATGAAGGTAGTGACAACAACTATGATGACGCTTATGTGAAAGCTCGGCACACACTACTAGTAATGTTACGTGCGTTGAAAGGTTTCTCACATATTCAAACCTCGAATGCTAATATTACTCGCCAAAGAATGCCGTTGTTAGAGGTATTTATAGGCCAGTTCTTACAGTCGGTGAACACGCTCGTAAAACGTGGCTTAAGAAGCGACTATGTACGTAGGGAAGACAATTTAGGTTTCTTAAAGGGGAAGCTGAATGTAGGAAAACAAGTTAGGCATAACTCCATTAGTAAGCATAAATTTTACTGTGAGTACGATGAGTTCTTACTCGATCGTCCCGTAAACCGGTTAATGCATAGTGCTCTAAAACGAGTGAAAGGCTATACGCGGAGTGCAGAAAATCAGAAGTTGTTACAAGAGCTAGACTTTGTATTCAATGAAATACCAGAGAGTATGGACTACAGCGTTGATTTTTCGAAAGTCAGGCTTGATAGAGGGATGAGTTACTACCAAATACCTTTAGACTGGTGTCGACTAATCTTAGAAGGCTTTTCTCCACAAACGATGAAAGGTGGTGCTAACGCAGCTTCTCTTTTATTCCCTATGGAGAAGGTATTTGAAGACTACGTTGCTAAAGTTTTAAAAGAACAACTAGCGGTCAGTCATCCTAAGCTCAGTGTTAGTACACAAGTTACTGGTGAGTACCTTGCCCGTTATGACGGTAGAAACAAATTCAGTTTACGCCCAGATTTGATTATTAAGGAAGGGAGCTCCAATCAAGTCGTGCTCGATACGAAGTGGAAGCTTCTCAATACCAAGTTAAGTAATTCAAATATCTCCCAATCGGATATTTACCAACTGTTTGCTTATGCAAAAAAATACCTTGCGGATGATGAAAGTGGTCAGGATGTGGTGCTGATTTACCCTAGCCAAGACAACTTTGATGAAGCACTGCATTTCCCCTTTGAGTTGGGAGGTGGGCATCAGCTTTGGGTCGTACCATTCGATATATCAGAGAAGGAATATACGGGTATCAGATGGCCATCAGGTTTCAACTTGCCCTCTAGTATTGAAGCTCTTCAACAGCAATCAAACTAATGCGAGTGCAGGAAAGACTCTAAGAATTGATTGTAATGAACTAGATCAATATGCATGTGATGGATCTATCTATTATTGCGCCATGAATTTTGCTCTAAGGCCTGGTGGGTATTTAGAAAAAACTACGAGTTAGATTATCAAAATACCTTAAAAGAGATCACGAGCCACAGGCATAAAAAATATATGGAGTTTTGAAAACTTTCAGCAATAGATGAAGTATTCGCTGCTTCGTTAACACAAAGCACTCAGCGCATGGTTGAGTTGTAGGTTCATAGAATTTCAACAATCAAGTTTGTTGACGTATTAATTTTGGAAGTGATTTAAATGAAAGATAGCCTTAACCTCTCTAGTTTATGGCCCGACTTGAACAGTCTAAACGTAATTCCACCACAAACAGCAGATCAGTTGAGTGCCTTGTTTGTGGTGATTTTGTGGTTTGTAGCGGCATTTTTCTTACTGTGGTCTATATCTGCTTTCATTCGAGCTACTCGTCGTGTGAAGTGGTTAAATCACTTGCTTAATGATGCTGAGAAGGCAAACCCTGCTGATAGTAGACATGACTTAATTGCCAAAGCAGAACTAAAGAAAAATTCAGTAGGGCATTTGTGGCTAGAATTTGATGAAACGCTGTTGGAAGTCAGAGGATCTGACGAGGTGTTACGGTTACATAATACATTTGATGCTGACTATTTCTTCAATAGTTCCACTCTGGCTGGTGGTAGTACTGAGAATAGAATGATAGCTGCAGTACCTGGTTTCTTAACGGCCTTAGGGGTAATTGGTACCTTTGTGGGTTTGCAACTCGGTCTTTCTGACTTAAACATTGCAGGTAATGTTGATGTAAATGAAATGAAAGATGGGGTGGCGGGAGTTATCAATGGAGCAAAAATTGCTTTTATGACATCAGTCTGGGGTGTCCTATTGAGCGTAGCTTTCAATTTCATTGAAAAAATACTTGAACAGATTATTAGGAAAAAGATTAAGGTTCTGCAAAATAGAATTGACAGATTATTCCCTCGATTGAGCGCTGAAAACCAATTGCAATCTATTGCGAATAATAGCCAGCAGTCACGTGAAAGTCTACAAGGGCTAGCTGAGAAAATTGGCGAGAAAATGCAAGAGTCTTTAGTACAGGCAACTCAGGGCATTCAACAAGGCCTGGAGAGCAGCTTAGAAAAAATTATGGCTCCTGCTATTAATAAGCTCGTTGACGAAACTTCTGACGGTAATCAGAAAGCACTAGAGAGTGTTCTTCAATCATTCATGGATGGTTTCGGGCAGCAGGGTGAACAGCAGCGTGTTGCTATGGATAGTGCCTCTAAGGGAGTGAATGAAACTTTAGAATCTATGAGCACATCTTTGGCAGCATTTGTTAATAAGCTTGAAGCTCAGCAGAGCGCATCAACGGAGAGAGAGAAAGAGCTGATTTCTTCGATTTCTGTACAGGTATCTGAGTTAGTAACACAAGGCAATGAGCAAAAGAGAATGATGACCGAGTTTGTGGAGAAACAGGTCTCAGAAATGGGTGAGCAACTTAGCCAGAGAGAGAGTGCAGCTTCGGAAAGAGAACAAAAGCTGGCTTCTTCTATGGAAACGACAATTAAAGAACTTGTCGATAATGTGTCGGGGCAAAGCCGAGTTTTAACAGAATTTGTTAATAACCAAGTAGGTGAACTTACACAAACGTTCTCTAAGCGTGATGAGCAGTCAAGCCTGATGGAAAAAGAGCGCAATGACATGTTTGTTTCTCAAACAAATGCAATGAAATCGGGAACTGATGAGCTACTAGCACAAGTTAAATCAAGTGTTGATATGCAGCAATCTGCGTCTCATCAGGTTTTAGAACAAGGTAAGCATCTTCAAAATAGTATTGAAACTTCTGTATCTGCATCTGCGAGAGCGACAGAGAGTATGCAGCTATCAGCGGTAGAGTTGAGAAATGCAGCTGACAGTATGAGCGTCTTTGGCTCGAATATTAAAGATGCGGGTAATAAGCTTTCAGGAGCAGTAACTGAAGCTGTAAGCAGTACTAAAGATTTGGCTGAATTGAATCAGTTAAGCGTAGAGAAAATCCACTCCTTGAGAGAGCAACTTGTTGAGGATACGAGTAAATTTGGTGAACTTGCTGATAAGATTAATGGCATGTTAGATAGCGCAGAATCGTCGTTCAATCAATTACGTTCTACTCAAAATGAGTTTTTGACAGAGCAAAAGAGTAACCTGACCGAACTAACTTCAGAAATGAAAAATAACGTGAAGGAACTGAGCGAGCAAATGTCGACCCTACTGGAAGAGTATGCTGATGAGGCAAATAGCCAAACCAATGAACACCTAAAAATTTGGTCAACGACTAGTACTCAATACGCAACGCAGATGGTTAATGCCGTCAATGCAATTTCAAGTGTCGTAGATGAAATCCAAGACAAAGTGAGTCACTAATGCGTAGAGGTTCGCGATACCAATCAAACGGTTCAGTTGACGAAGAAAACCCGTATTGGGTTTCCTTTTCTGACCTTATGTCAGCGCTTCTTGTTATCTTCATACTGGCCGCTGTAGCGTTAATTATTGAACTTACTCAAAAGACAAATGATGTTGAAGCAGGAATAGAAGAGCTAAAAAAAGCTGAACAGGCGAGAAAAGATATAATCTATGACGTTAGAGATGAATTAGCTAAACGAAATGTTATCGTTGAGATCGCCGATAATGACACTGTAATACGTATACCTGAGAGCACTCTAACGTTTGCTTCAGGTAAGGATTCCATCCCAAAGAGCCCTGAAGTCCAACAGGCGGTAAAAGATATTGGTGCTGTGCTTCATATGGCTGTTCGAAAGAACGAAAGATTCAAGTACCTAGATACAGTGTTTGTAGAAGGACACACTGATAGTGATGGGATCCATTATCGAGGGAAGGGGAACTGGGGTTTATCTGTAGATAGAGCTATATCAGTCTGGAATGTTTGGCAAGCTGAAGTAGAACTTACACCTAAATTGGGTGAATTAGAAAATGCATTTGGACAGCGCCTTTTTTCTGTAAGCGGTTATGCAGAAACGCGCAGAGCGAATCTACAAGAAGCTAACCAACAAGATAAAAGCCAGAACCGAAGAATCGATATTCGCTTTACGGTCAAGAAACCATCTATTGCTGACTTAGAAAGGATTGTTAATTAGTGCGCCTTCGTATTAAAAAGCTACCGGTAACTTTACGTCATGATCCTTTGGGTAAGTCAATAGAGGAGCTGTCTCAGCTCACCCAGAAACTTGGAGTACTGTCCAAGAACGCTGGTATTGAAAATACTAAATTTAAGTCAGCATACGGTGATGTCTACAAAGCACTGATAGCTAACAAGGCTGTAGAAGATGTAGTAGATACTTCTGTTCATGTGCGAGCGTTGGCAATCTCTTTGCAAACTGACATAAAAAATAAAGTCAGCTTTACTCGTCGTCTTCTCAATAAGATCACAGAAATCGTGGGGAAGCCTAGTGCACTTGTTATTGAATCATTTTATCAGCATTTCCTATCAGAGTATGACCAGCTAACGGATTGTGATGCGACCGCTGAATGGTTATTAGAAGCGAAGCAAAAGAGAGGCTACGAGGGAGAGTTTGATGAGAAACTCCTGTCAAGCAATGGACCTCAGTGGCTCGCTAAGCAAGCAATCGAAAGAAATATTGATTTTGACCATTGGATTAATGAGCTTGATTTACAACATTACGCTAATGGTCGCTATTTGACGACAGCTAAAGGGATCTATTACGTAGAACAGCTTGAAACGATTCCGATCGGTATCGATCATCCATTGTTATCTGAGGTTCAGAAAAAGGCAGTTTTTGAAGCTCAATATGATTCAGAGGACTTGTTAGGACACAAGATTCTGCGAATTTTAATTGGTCGTTCTATTGGTTCTCATATGAGTGAATCATGGATGAATGTAGTGCTTGCTGTGGCAGGAGATCCTCGAGTGCCAAGCTCCAATCCACGGTACATAAAGTGGTGGAGAAATATTGATGCTCAGTTGACTCAAGCGGTTCGGGGATGGTTGTCTAAATTAGACCTTAAGTTGTTCTTAGAGGCTTTGGAGGATTATTCGTATTCCTCATCCAACTATGAACTACAAAGAATGTACCCATCTAGGAAGCATTTTTTAGAAGGAATGTTTGATGCAGGTGTTATTACTAATACACGACTGTATCTGAGTCGAGATGCCGCTCAATATTTGAAACGAAATTATGACGCTAAACACTTGCCAAACTTTTCGACAGTGAAAGATGGGGATAAGTCTATCATCTATGTTCAGATGGAAGGCGCACACATGATTGAGGGAAGCCATAGTTGTTACTTATGGCTTTACAGACACTTAGAACCTTCAGCTTGTGTGTTCAATTATAATATTACTAGTCCAACTTATTCGCAGTTGACCAGTGGATTAAATTACCAAATGACTAATTTATCCGGTGGGGCGACAGCAAAGATTACGCATTCTCCTTCAAGTTATTCTTGGCAGCGACGCGCATTGACTGAACTCAGAGACTTAGGGGTTCAATTGACAGCTAAAGATATTCTTTCTAGTGATGATTATGTCGACTTTAAACAACGTTTCGGAGTAAGAGAATGGAGCTAACTTCTTTAATCAGTAGATTTTTTTCTGGTTTAGATAAAACATCCAAATTTGATTTGGTATGTGATGGTAGCCTTGATTTCACTGCTTCGAAGTCTAACTTAGAAAAAATACGAAGCGGTCGAGCAAATGAGTGGTTCACCGCTCAATTTGTTGCTCTTAAAATGCTTGAAGAACAAGGAGAAGTAACATCGTTTCCCGATGGGTTTATGATGCCTGCATCGACTGCTGTTCGCTTAGATTCAGAGTTGATGACTCTTTTAGGCCTTCCTGAACTTTGGGGAGGAGTAATTGATGCTGACATAAAAGGAAAGGCAAGCAATCCCGACTTTAAAATTGACTTGGCAGTGACTACGCAACAAGGTCGTTCAACGCTTAATTATTCAATTAGTGGTCCTTTTATTAGGTTTGGAAAAGAGGCAGAGTATTTGTTAACACCATCACAGTTGATGGTGTTTGAGGCAAAAAATCTTCATCAAAACTCCGAAAAGTCTGAGTACGATAATTTGCTTTTTCTTCATGCTCTTCAAGAAGCGCAATACCAAGGCTGTCGGTTAAAGTTAAAACATTTTGATAAATTAAGAATTTTAACGCCTAGCTCAGTGACTGTAGATGTGGAGCTTAACGCTAATGGGGACCTTATATTAACGCCTAATATGGGGCAACATGCTAGCCATGAAGCTATCCAGAGGGTGCTAGGTCAATTACAAAGTGATAGTTCGGTTTCTCTTAAAGTAGGAGATGAGATAGTACTTTTTTCTGAGGAAAAACTGAAAGCTGTCAAAGAAGTTATCAGCAATAGGGTTGTACCAAAAAGCCAGGTTAAAGCATTTTTGGAAAATCCGACCGCATTTATTGACGCGAGCTTAGTTGACCTGGATTTGGGTTTTTCTCTAAGGGTTCGTGGTGCAACGACATTTAAGCATGCCTATTTTGGAGAGACGGATGAATCCGGTATTGATTGGTTTGGTACTTCATTAACAACAGAGGCCATTTATCCAATATCAAAGCTCATTGATGCAATTGATGACAGGCCCGCTTTATTAGAAGTAAGCAAAAAACTCGATGACGCTCAACATACCGGAGCTACAGTTTTTGATTACGAAGGGAAATCGTATGACATTGGTGATCGTGAGGCTGTGAGTAAAACACTTGTAGCAATCGAAGATAAAATTTCTAAACCAGCTGGTGATAGTTCTGAAGATGAACCTGGTGTATCGGAGAAGGACTCAAGTGAAAAAGAGGTCCATGTTGTTGATATCGATCTAAATGATGAGGAGTTGTCAGAAAACTCCCCGCAGGTTGATAAATTGATCGCAGATATGGCGTGGGAAGGTGAGTTAAATTGGGACAATCACAAACGAAAACCATTTCCGCATCAAGAGGTGGGCGTTAGGTGGATTCTGGGGGTAGAACAGAAGATTCTTACTGAACCAAGTATCAGCGGAGCATTACTAGCTGACGATATGGGTTTAGGTAAAACCTACATGGCTCTCTCGGCTATAGAGCATATGTACCAACGTATGACGATTGAGGCTAAGACTAAGAAACCGACATTAATCGTTGCTCCGTTAAGTCTGCTTGAAAACTGGAAAGATGAAGTAGATAAAACATTTGAAGCGTCTCCTTTTAAAGACATAGTCATTTTGCAATCGGCTGCCGATCTAAACAGATACAAGATGGGTGGCGTTGAAATCCGAAACCAAAAAAATTCAGATGAAGAGCTTGAACCTAAATACTCTTTAAAAGTAGGAAAGCACTTTGGTTCCGAGCGTCTAGACCAACCACAACGACTTGTTATTACTACTTATCAAACGTTGCGGGATTATCAGTTTTCATTGTGCTTAATTGATTGGGGTGTTGTTGTTTTCGATGAAGCTCAGAACACTAAAAATCCTAATGCCCTGCAAACCAGGGCAGCTAAAGGACTGAAAGCGGATTTTAAATTGGTCGCTACCGGTACGCCGGTGGAGAATAGCTTGGCAGATTTTTGGTGCTTAATGGACACTGCCTCTCCCGGGTATTTAGGGACTTATCAGGAGTTCCGTTCTCACTACATTTCACCTATTCTCAAATCTGCCGGAGATGAAGTTGAAGAGGTCAGAGCTAGACTAGGGAGAGAGTTGCGTATCGCGGTGGGTGCTTTGATGCTTAGACGAGTTAAAGAAGATAACCTGAAGGGCCTACCTGCTAAGAATATGTATGCTGGTGGACACTTTGATGGGTGGGAGTACCTGAAAGAATTAGAATCTACGATGGTCGGGTATCAGCGCGATGTCTATGAAGGAACGATAAGTAATCAAATTGAAAATGAAGATAGCCATGCCTTAACTACATTAATGAGATTACGAGACAGTTCATTACATCCGAGATTAAGTGACGGTGGACGACTAGAACTTCCTAGAAGCAGTAAAGTGGCTCGTGAATTATATCTAGAGTCGGGGAAATTAAGTTCATTGCTTGACACTCTTGATAGAGTTAAGAGCCAACAAGAAAAATGCATCATTTTTGCCGTCAATAAGCGTCTACAGAGCTTTTTAAGCATCACCCTAGGTCAAATCTATAGTTTAGGGCCACTGTCGGTAATAAATGGTGATGCCAAAGCTGTAGCTAAAAGAAAGTCAGTTCCAACTCGTAAATCCATGATAGCGGACTTCGAAGCTAAAGAAGGCTTTAATTTGATTGTTATGTCACCAGTGGCGGCGGGTGTTGGTTTAACTGTCGTTGGCGCTAATCATGTCGTCCATCTGGAGAGGCACTGGAACCCAGCTAAAGAAGCTCAAGCAACTGACCGAGTTTATCGAATTGGGCAAACAAAAGATGTTCATATTTACATCCCTTTGTTACATCATCCTGAGTTTGAGTCGTTTGATGTCAACCTTCATAGGTTACTAACGCAGAAAACTTTATTGAAAGACGCTGTAGTCACTCCAGAGGATGTTGTACCGCAGCCATCTGGTGTCGGAGGGAGCATTACTGGGGATCTCATTAATAAACGTATAACACCTGACGAGTTGGACAAATTGAGTTGGCAGCAATTTGAGGCTCTGTGTTTGACGCTCCTGTCCAAGCATTATGATAGTGAAAGCGCGTGGTTAACGAATGCTGGTGCTGACCATGGTGCCGATGGTGTAATCCTGACTCAGTCGGGCAATATTCTAATGCAATCTAAATATACGCAACGAAGATACGATGGATATAAAGGTATACAAGAGATTCACTCTGCTAAGCCGATTTATGAATCTGAGATGCAGAAAACTTTCGGCCGTTTAGTATTTATAACTAACTCACCATCGTTAGCTAAGCGAACTGATGATATAGCTAAAACATGCGGGGTTGAGGTTATCGATAGAGCTAAGCTGCTAACATATCTAGATGAGAATGAAGTGACTTACAAAGATGTTCTAACTCGTCTTGAGAAGCGTAGGCTTAAGGTGTGAAAATTTTATAATGCGTGCTGGTACCGTTTATGGCCGACCAGCATGTTTGTTTTGTGAAAGTAATCTGCTCTTCAGATAAATTTAGTGCTGATCTTGTCTCAGAAGTTGAGTTCTTTCCGAAGTAACACCTGAGGTAACATCTTAAAACTCTACTTTTATATTGTTCATTTTAATCAATTAGATAGGTTGGATGGTAGAGTCCAGTAGCGGCACCAAATTCAAAAGAAAGCCCACCTAGTGTGGGCTTTTTTTTGTCTGTAATTCCTTGTGTTATCTCGTTCTTTATGAACAATCAAAAAAGTCCACTGAATGTGGGCTTTGATGTAGATCTTGTCGTCTTCTAAACTAAGCGCGAATGATCATTTGCTCGCGCTCTGGACCTACCGATACCATCACGATTGGCACACCCATCAGCTCTTCGATACGAGTAACGTAATCTTGCGCTGCTTGAGGAAGGCTCTCAAATGTGCGGCAACCCGTGATGTCTTCATCCCAGCCAGCCATATCTTCATATACGGGCTTTAGCTCAGCCGTTTGTGGCCAAATCGGGTTCTCAGTATGTTCACCTGAGTAAGCGGTACAGATTTTAAGTTCAGACAAACCAGACAGGCAATCGATCTTAGTCAGTGCTATTTCCGTTGCAGCTTGTAGGTCAACACCGTTGCGAGTTGCCACTGCATCAAAGTAACCCATGTCACGTGGGCGGCCTGTTGTTGCGCCGTATTCGTTAGAGCTTTCGCGGAAGCTGTCTTGTTCTTCCATTGCAGTTACTAGCGTGCCAGTACCAACAGACGAGCTGAATGATTTAGCAACAGCGATAACACGTTCAGGACGAAGTGCGGGTAAACCGCTACCAATGCCAGCATAAGCTGCGGTTACATTCGAAGATGTTGTCCAAGGGTATTCACCGTAGACAAGGTCGCGACCTGCGCCTAACTGAGCTTCAAACAGTAGGTTTGCGTCTTGTGATTGCAGCGCTTTAAGCGGCTCAGTTACGTTGCAGATGAACGGGCGCCACGCTTTAGTTACTTCAAGTAGCCATTCTGTCATTTCAGAAGCAGTCTGGGAGAAGTCACATTGAGGGTAGAGCGCTTTAAGCTGAGGCATCTTCCAATCAAGTAGGAATTGAATACGCTGCTCTAAAATTTCAGGTTGATTCAGCCAACCGACAAGAATGCCTTTCTTCATTACACGATCGCCGTACGCTGGTGCAATGCCTTGACGTGTAGAGCCGTAAGCGCCATCGCCCAAACGCTCTTCTTCAAGCGTATCTTCAAGAGCATGTAAAGGAAGACACAGTGTCGCACGATCTGAGATCGCCATTTTCACTTTGATGCCAGCCTCTTGAACTTCTGCAATCTCTTCAGTTAGCGCAGCAGGGCTGATCACCATGCCAGGGCCAAGAACCGCCGTACAATTAGGATTAAAAATACCACTAGGTAGTTGGTGCAGTTTGAATGTACCGAAGTCATTTACCACAGTATGACCTGCATTGTTTCCGCCTTGGAAACGAATGCTAGCAGAAGCTTGGTCTGCTAAAAAATCGACGATGCGGCCTTTGCCTTCATCACCCCAGTTTGCGCCCACAACAACGATAGATGGCATAATTTTTCTCCTAACTGATTGAGGAATCATGTTAGGCCTACAAGGTGGATAAGAGAAATTAATTATCTTTATTATCTTGATAAGGATTTCATATATCCTTAAAGTCTTAAGCTACAAACGAGATTCCCTATCACGTTCGTCCCTCACTGTAGGGAATGACGATGGGGCATTCTTTACTTTTAGGGAATGATATTAGTGACACGAGAGAGAGGACATGATGCTCGATATTAATTTGTTGAAGACGTTTGTGACGCTTGCGGAGTACAAGCATTTTGGGAAAGCGGCCAATGCACTGCACATGACACAACCCAATGTGAGTTTGCACCTAAAACAACTGGAACAACAAACACGCATAAAGTTGATAGAGAGAAGCCCTTTTCAATTGACTCAAGCGGGTGAACGGCTATTGGAAACAAGCCAAAGAACGCTACTCGAACTGCAGATTTGTCAGGCCGATCTCAATGCCATTAACGACCTTAAAATAGGGACGTTAACCATTGCCGTAAGTGACATCATTTCTCGATTTTTGCTAATTCGTCCGTTCCAGAAGTTCAAAGCGCAGTATCCCGGTATTGACCTTACGCTCTTGAATACCACGTCATCTCAGGCATCGAATTTAGTTAAAAATGCTCAAGCGGATATTGGTTTTGTTATCGCCAAAGAGCAGCACAACGAGTCTTTGTATTTCACTAAGCTGCAAGAGCTTTCTTGGTGTGCGCTTGGCGATGGGGTTGATATCCGAGACTCTGATGCAGAGCTCACTTTGATTCTACTAGGTCATGATACGAGAACGCGTGACTTTATTGATGAAGGTTTACCAAGCCTTAATCTACCTAATTATAGGGTGATGGAAGTAGGGAGTGTCGATGCTCAAATCGACTGGGCAGAAGCGGGATTTGGTGTGGCTATTGTCCCGGAGTTTGCGGTATCAACCAAGCAGCACCTGCATTCGAAAGTGACACCATTGACCAACTTCTCGAGCACCAGTCTTGGTTATATTGTTCGGCAGAACCAAGTCTTGTCGAAAGCAACCAAGCAGCTGTTAGGTTGGGTGAATGATGAGATTATTTCATTGCAAAACAAATAAATACAATCATTGAGTTTGACTCAATCAGCCCACCTCGAGTGGGCTTTTTTGTCCCTGGAAAGCCTCGTTTTTACTGAATCAATAATCTTTGGAACAAACTAGCGCTCACCATCAACTATTCGTCCCGAAAATCAGAGTTTCAAAATTCATCGTTGACAAAGTTTGATAATCAAACTAAATTTCAAATTATTACTTTGATTGTCAAATTACTTGTCGATCAAAGGGCTTTTATTTGCAACGATCATCTAACCACAAACACAAGCTAAGGACGCCATTTTGAGTTTTCCAACACGTCACCAACACAACTTTTCTTCACATAACAGTCAAGGTGAGAAACGCACGTTCTATGTCCTGTTATTGACCGTCGTTACCATGGTTGTCGAAATTGTTGCAGGTACTATTTACGGCTCGATGGCATTGCTTGCCGATGGTTGGCACATGGGGACGCACGCCGCAGCGTTTGGTATCACCTTATTTGCATACCGTTATGCGAAGAAACATGCCGAGAGCGAACGTTTCTCTTTCGGTACTGGCAAAGTCAGCGTGTTAGGGGGCTACACCAGCGCGATTGCATTGGGGATTGTGGCATTGTTGATGCTGGTGGAATCAGTACATCGTTTGTTTAACCCACAAGCGATTCAGTTCAATGAAGCGATCATCGTTGCTTGTATTGGTTTAACTGTGAATGTGGTGAGTATGTTTTTACTTGGCGATCACCATCATGATCACGGACACGAGCATGGCCACAATCATAGTAAGAATCACGGTCATTCACATAGCCATGAGCACGACAGCGACCATGGTCATAAACATGGCGAGCATCACGGACACCATCATGATCACAACCTACGCGCAGCCTACATGCATGTGTTGGCGGATACTCTAACTTCGCTGCTTGCGATTGTTGCGCTGCTATTTGGTAAGTTTTACGGTTGGAACTGGTTAGATGCAGCAATGGGAATGGTTGGCGCATTCGTGATTGCTAAGTGGACGATGAACCTTATGAAACAAACCAGCCCAATCCTGCTGGATGAGAATATCGACCAAGATTATCGTGACTCAGTGACCAAAACCTTAACGCCTTATGCGTCGGTCACCGATTTCCATATGTGGAAGGTGAGTGGGCATCACTATTCAGCAGCGATTACTCTTGAATCAAACAGTGATAAAACCGTCTCTGAATATAAACAAATGCTCGCCAAGTTTGATAAGATTAATCATCTTACTCTTGAAGTGCATTCAAACGACCATGCGAAATATAGAACAGCTTAACCAAATACTGACTGAGTTCTACGATAAAATGTCTTCGTGGGAGCAGTCTGTTGTCAAAGAGACGGGTTATTCCCTGGCTCAAGTACACACCATTGAAGTACTTGGTATGCATGGTGCGTTAAGAATGAAAGAGCTCGCTGAAAAGTTGGGTATTACCACGGGTACACTTACTGTTCAAATAGAAAAGTTGGTTAAAGCTGAATTGATTGAGCGCCATGAACACCCAACAGATCGTCGTGCGATTGTGGTTGCCTTGACGGATGAAGGGCAGAAGATACACGTTCACCACAATCAGCTTCACTTGAATTTGGTTAATGAGCTGACGCAAGATATCGAAGAAGACGAGAAAGCGGTGTTATTGAAGTGCCTAACCAAGATGGTAAAAGCGTTTTAGCCAGCCTTGAATTCGCACCTAACTCTTTAGCTGCAAAGCGATTGACTAGAAAATCAAAAGATGGACCTGACTCGAATTGAGTAGGTCCATTTTTTTCGCCGTTTACGCTCTACTGTACAATCATCAATAGACGGATTCACTGTTTAAAAACCAAGTCAAAACCTCCAATATTGCGCTTCGCTCGTGCTCTTCTGGAGAGCCAAAAAAATGTCATCATAAATAATGCATCCAAATGTGCGTCAAAGTCTTTTAATTCAATGCCTTGTATACCATGACATTCAAGCCATTTATGTTCCGTCAAATAGCTGTCTCTCACTTTTATCATTCAACTAATGTACATGTATTCAATTTGTGTTATTGATGCTTTTATCTTTAGTGAAAAGATTCATTCTCTGTTTGAATACCATTGAGAATGTCACTGCTGGTGGGCTGAACAGTCGCTAGATTTAGTGCTCATTACTGATACAAAAAATATAACAATAATCAGGTCGCGCAAGTTGGATATCCATTCTTTGATGCGATTTATTTGGATACTCATAGTTAATTTAGTAAAGACGAGCCACGTATATGAACATAAAGAAAAAGCTCTATTCGTTAGGGGTGTTCTCCATCTTCGGCATGATTTCACTGCTGTTTACCACATCACAATTTGCAGACACCACCGCTCAAATGAGCGAAGCCAAACAAATTACCAAAGAGCTTGAAGTGCGTTTGCTCAACCTTCGCCGTAACGAGAAAGATTTTTTACTGCGTAGCGATATGAAATACCTCGACAAGTTCGACGTAAACTACAAAAAATTCTTAGCGTCTGAATCTGAGCTAGATACAGTGCTCAGTGATTTAGGTTTAGCCAACAGCACACACCTACGTGAAGACATCGAAACCTACCACACCAGCTTTGTTAACTTAGTTAAAGCGAGCGAAGTCTATGGGCTATCACGTGACAAAGGTATGCTAGGCGAGTTTCATGTTTTGCTCGATAACATCAGCGCGACAGCCAGTGCGGAACAAAAAATCGAGCTTTACCTGTTCAATGACTTAATTGAGAAGGGGGAGTTTGACCCGAGTGTTCTTTCTATAACTTCAAATATGAGTAGCTCAGCTGCTTTGATTGACGCTGCTCGCCAAGTGGTTGAGCAAAAGCGAGTGATTGGCTTGAAGCACAACGAAGGTCTGCTTGGGCAAGCTCGCTCGGGTTCTCATGCTATCGAAACTCAATTTAAAGAGTTCTCCGCGGTGCTAGACCAACAAACGCAGCAAGAGATGGACAAGCTATCGCTGATCAACAACATCCTTTGCGTCACGCTACTCGTGTCGATCATTCTGTTCAGCTGGTTAATCGTCCGTTCTATCATTGGTAAAATTGAGTCACTGCTTTCGGTGATTCGTAACATCGTTGATTCTAACGACGTGTCTATTCGTTCGCACCTTGATGGCAAAGACGAACTCAGCACTTTAGGCCAATACTTCAACCAACTGTTGGATCAACTGGAAGGGCTTATCGCTGCCTCTCAATCTAAGTCACTGCAACTGACACAAAGCACATCGAACATGCATGATGAGCTAGAGTCAGTAATCAAACAGTTTGAAGTTCAAGCAAATCACACATCTACAATGACAACGTCAGTTCAAGAGATGGTACTCACCATTGGCGAGATCTCTGAAAGCACATCGGTTGCCGCTGAAGGTGTACATCAAGCGAAAGTGAATGCCGATAAAGGCCGTGAAGTGGTGGTTGAAACCATCAGCAACATCACCCAGTTGTCTGAACGTCTTTCAAGCAGCCAAGATTCGATCAGTTCACTGAACCATCATGTTGACCAGATCGGCGATGCAGTAAACATCATCCAAGGCATTGCAGAACAAACTAACCTATTGGCATTGAACGCAGCAATTGAAGCAGCACGTGCGGGTGAACAAGGTCGTGGCTTTGCGGTAGTTGCCGATGAAGTACGCGCACTAGCAAGCAGAACGCATCAATCGACCACAGAGATAACTTCAGTGGTGAGTGCAATTCAAAGCCAGATGCAGGCGTCGATGGCAGAGATTGGCGAGTGTAATCAACAAGGTCAACTAACGCTGAAAGATTCGGAAGAGCTGGATGCGAGCTTGCAACTTATCTTGAGCGACATGGAAAGCATCCAAGGTAATTCAGAACGTATTGCTTCAGCGATTGAAGAGCAGGGCGCAGTAATGGCGCAAGTGAGTGACTCAATTACTGAGCTGAACACTATCTCGAACGACAATAACGCTTCGGCGCAGCATTGCTTAGTTGAAGTGGACAAGGTAGCAGAGCAAGCGAACGATATGGACCAAGCGGTCGCGCAGTTCAAGACTTCATAAACAACATAGAACTTACTAAAACAAAAGGCGTGGATCATCTACGCCTTTTTTGTGCCTGAAATTCAAATAGATAAATGACGAGAATAAAAAAACGGCCCGATCTGGGGGAAGATCTGGGCCGTTATATTACGTATTAAAGGGGGGACTACTTATTTCGGCCTTCCAGCACATCCAGTGCCAGTTCAACCGCTTTATCAATATTGTCGCATCCCGCTAACTTACCTGAGCTGATAGGACCAAGCACATTAGCGTATAACGAGAGCTGCTTGTTAAATGGCAGGCTCAACTGCTCATATAAACGCTGGCGAATCTCGGCATGTTGCTCAGGAGCGTGAGCAGCAAGGCTTTTCAAAGTGTCATAAACAAGAGTGGTGGTAGTGTTCATTCGTCTCTTTATCTTTGAGTGGGAGGCGCTTATTTTATAATCTTTTCGTATTCTTTTACTGTGATATAAGTCATACAATATTATTAATGTGTTTATCTTTTCAATCTAATGAGAATAAGGCATTCCAAAATAGACTTAAGTATCTGTGAAATATAACTAAAATAATGACAGACTATCGAACACACAAACGAATTGGCGCGTTTCTGGCAAACGGTTAAATCTATAGGAAGAGGAACAACATGCACTACGACGTATTCAACGGAGACGCAGATGGCATAATCGCGTTGTTACAGCTGCGATTAAGTGAGCCAAGAGAGAGCGTGCTCATTACTGGTGTTAAGCGTGATATTAAGTTGGTCTCTCAAGTTGTTACTCAAACTATGGAGCCGGGTAAGCAAGGTGATGTTTCTTCCGTTACCGTTTTAGATGTATCGATGGAGAAAAACCTGCCTGCACTGCACTCACTGCTAGACGCAAACATCAATGTATTTTATTGCGATCACCACCGAACAGGGGATGTCCCAACTTCTAGTCATTTAGATACTCTGATTGATACCGCGCCAGAGAGCTGCACGAGCTTGCTGATTAACCAGAAGCTGAATGGTGCGCATGTGGCTTGGGCAATCGCAGCTGCCTTTGGCGACAATCTAAAAACGGTGGCGGCGCGGCTAGCGGATGAAAATGGATTCGACGAACCTCAAACCGAGTTTTTAGAAGAGCTAGGTACCTTGGTTAACTACAACGGTTACGGTTCGTCACTCAGTGATTTGCATTTCACGCCAGCTGAGCTCTACAAAACCCTTTATCAATACCCGAATCCGTTTGATCTTTTGGATGATAAAGACTCTGTGTTTTATCGACTACGAGCTGCTTATCAAAATGATCGCCAGCAGTTATCAAACCTTGCTCCTGTTTATGAAAGTGAAGTCGCACGTGTGTTTGAACTACCGGGTGAGACTTGGGCAAGGCGCATCAGTGGCGTATTTGGTAATGAAATCGTTAATCAAGATCCAAACCGAGCGCAAGCAGTATTAACGAAAAACCAAGACGGCGAGTCTTACACGGTGAGCTTACGTGCGCCATTATCAAATAGAACGGGTGCAGACGAAATTTGCTCAAGTTTTGCGACTGGCGGAGGAAGAAAAGCAGCGGCTGGAATTAATCAACTTAATGAACTTGATAAGGTGAATTTTATTTCACTATTGGATGCATATTATTCATCTGGCACTGACGGTTAACTGAAAAACTCCCGACGTATACATTCAAAATCCTACAAATTCTTGCTCCTATATTCCGTTATACGTGCGTATTGTTAGCACATGTATGGTGGCTATATCCAAGCTATTTTAGTGATGTCACTCGCAATGGTGTCTGGTCTGAGGTCAGTAATTACGGCGTATTTGGGGTGATTTTTGTCGATTTAAAGTTCATTTTTTCCTATCGGTGATTTTTTATATTTTTGGTTAATTATCTTAGTGAATTAAGGTTGGTTAAATATTTTCATGGTCAATGTATTCGACCGAAAATAACAGTTTTTAGCATTTCAATTTGAATGAAAAGTCAAAGTCATATTGATTCTGATATTCAATCTGTGACTTAAAATCACAAGTTAAATCAAAGGTCATCTTTTCCTATAAATTCCATTACTTCTCTATAAATATTCATGATTACAATGAATTGGTTCGGTTGTGATTGGCACAGCTGTTAAGTAAGGAAGTGGGACTAATGTTGAAACGTAAAGCTCTACAATTAGCAGTATCGGTCGGCATGGCGGCTATGTCTGGCGCTGTTTATGCGAATGGTTCAGATATGACGAATCCAGACTCTGGCGTCGTGGTTGGCTATTGGCATAACTGGTGTGACGGTGGCGGCTACCAAGGTGGTAATGCGCCATGTGTGACGTTGGATGAAGTGAACCCAATGTACAACATCGTGAATGTGTCATTCATGAAGGTTTACGATGTGGCTGATGGTCGAATCCCAACTTTTAAACTGGACCCAACCATTGGGCTTTCAGAAGAACAATTTATTGACCAAATCTCTGAGCTCAACAAGCAAGGTCGCTCTGTACTGTTGGCTTTGGGTGGTGCTGATGCACACGTAGAGCTAGAAACCGGTGATGAAAGAGCCTTTGCTGATGAGATTATCCGTCTAACTGAGCGTTACGGTTTCGATGGTTTAGATATCGACCTTGAACAAGCAGCCGTAACCGCAGCAAACAACCAAACCGTGATTCCAGATGCACTTAAGCTGGTGAAAGACCACTACCGCGCAGAAGGTAAAAACTTCCTTATTACAATGGCGCCTGAGTTCCCGTATCTAACGACTGGCGGTAAGTACGTTCCTTATATCGATAATCTAGAAGGCTACTACGACTGGATTAACCCACAATTTTACAACCAAGGTGGCGATGGTATCTGGGTTGAAGGCGTGGGTTGGATTGCTCAAAACAACGATGCGTTAAAAGAAGAATTCATCTACTACATTTCTGATTCTCTTATCAACGGAACGCGTGGCTTCCACAAGATCCCACATGACAAGCTCGTGTTTGGTATTCCTTCAAGCATCGATGCTGCAGCAACCGGTTTTGTACAAGAGCCACAAGATTTATACGACGCATTTGATAGCCTAACGGCGCAAGGTCAACCGCTACGTGGTGTGATGACTTGGTCTATCAATTGGGACATGGGCACCAACAAAAACGGCCAACAATACAACGAGCAGTTCATTAAAGACTACGGCCCGTTTGTACACGGTCAAGTAACGCCACCACCAGTCGAGGGTGAGCCAGTTCTTAAAGGTATCGAAAATACGCGTGTTCTTCACGGAACAACATTTGATCCTATGGATGGCGCAACGGCAACAGACAAAGAAGACGGCGATCTAACTTCATCAATCGATGTTGAAGGTTACGTTGAAACTAGTGTTATTGGCACTTACGTTTTGACCTACCGAGTGAAAGACAGCGATAATAACGAAACCACTAAAGCGAGAACGGTAGAGGTTTACAGCCAGAAGCCAGTATTTAATGGTGTGTCTGACACGACTGTTGTGTTGGGAACTGCGTTTGATGCAATGGCAGGCGTGACGGCGAATGATGCAGAAGATGGCGACCTGACAAGCACCATTACACACACTGGCAGTGTCGATGTAAATGAAATCGGCAACTACACACTTGTGTATAGCGTAACAGACAGCGCGAACCAAACTGTAACCGCTGACCGTAAGGTATCTGTAACTGATGGTTCTAACTGTGCTGCTGCATGGGATGCCGACACCGTTTATGTTGAAGGTGACCAAGTATCTCATGACGGTTCAACGTGGGGAGCAGGTTGGTACACTCGCGGCGAAGAGCCAGGAACAACAGGTGAGTGGGGCGTTTGGAGAAAAGTTTCAGACTCTTCATGTGGTGGTAACCCAGATCCGGGCGATGACTTAGAGCTTTCGGTTTCAGGACTTCAATCACAATATGCGCCAGATAACGGCAACGTGCGTTTAGATCTGACACTGACATCAAATGAAGCATTAGATGTTACCGCTATGGTGATCAACAGTGCAGGTACTGTGGTTGAGCAAACTAAGGTTAACGTAACGGACAGCCGTGCTATTACCATCGACTTATACGATGTAGCGGAAGGGCAATATGCACTTGAAGTAGTCGGTAAAGCATCTGACGGTGAAATGGTGATGGTAAACGATTCGTTCGCTGTTAAAGACGGTGGCGGAACAACACCTCCTCCAGGTGATTACCCTCCATATGAAGCGGGCACAAACTACGCAGCGGGTGACATTGTGGTCGGCAGCGATAATGGCTTGTACGAATGTAAGCCTTGGCCATACACGGCATGGTGTGCAAGTGCGTCTTACGCTCCAGCAGATAGCCAATACTGGCAAGATGCTTGGACAAAGCTGTAGTCAGCTCAACGCTAGTTATATAAAGTAGACGATCAAAGAGAGGCCATTGTGCCTCTCTTTTTTATGTTCAAACATTTCTGAGTTAGAGCTTTAAAACCCACTTAACCTTAAACTCTGCTCTGCATATTGCTCTAGATCAAAATAGGAGTGATTATCAATTGTATTGCTTGTTAAGAAATAGCACTATGCGCTCATTGAATTTTCTATATTGTTAATATTTGCATAATGAATCTTGCTCAAGTCGACCTCAATCTACTCGTTATTCTTAAACACCTTCTTGAAGAGAAGCACGTTTCCAACACGGCATTGGCGCTGGATATGAGCCAGCCAACGGTGAGCCGATCTCTGCAAAAGCTGCGTACCGTTTTCAATGATGATCTACTGGTGCGAGCGGCTTATGGCTATGAGTTAACGCCAAAAGCAGAAGCCATTAAGCAAGATCTCAATTCGGTTCTGACACGTTTAGAAAAGCTGGTACATGGCGATGTATTCGAACCACAAAGCAGTGACAGTACGGTTCGTTTCTTTGGTTTAGTACCTAATGTCGCGCACTTGCTGCCGAAAGTAGTTGCGGAGATACGCCAGCAAGCGCCGAACATGACTGTTGATATCGATTCTATCCCTAAACGACACTTTGAGCCTCTGTTATCCGGTGATGCGCATTTTGTGTTGTCGACTCATGAGCCATTAAGTTCAGAGCAAAATTTGTATCGAATGTTCGTGATTAGCCGCGATTACCGTTTGTTGATGAGTAAAAACCATCCTTTGGCGGACAAAGAGATCACCGTTGATGACTTGTTGAATAGCCAACTTGGTCAAATCTCACTGCAAGGGGATAAGAAGCTCTCGATCGAAAGTCGATTTAAAGATCTTGGCTTGATTGATAAGCAGCGCCAGCTGTCCATTCCAATTCAGCTTTCCAATTTTAACGTCGCGCCGGATATGGCAGAAGCAACCGACATCATCTTTCATTTACCGACACCTTTTGCTCAACAAGCCGCTACGCAAAGAGATCTTGTTTGTAAACGCGTGCCTAAAGCGTTGCGCCACCCATCAGAAGACGTCTACTTATACTGGCATAAGCGCTTTCATAACGACCCGATGTGTCGCTGGGTTCGCAATATATTCAAAGAGCTTTATACATAATCCATCTGCAGGGTGAATGAAAATTACGAATACCTATCGAGTTGGATATAGATCTCTTTCATTATTTGAATGGTGAATAACGAGAATCGATTTTTGGTATGAAACTTTCGTTGATAAGAGTGGTAGTTGGTTGTTTAATGCAAACCATTATCATTACCAATCACATATAAGAATGAATATCATGTCTGAGAGATCTCTTTTGATTCGCAAACCTCTTTTGGTTCGTAAACCCCTTTCGATCGCAGTCGCTGTTATTTGTACCTCACTTTCAGCTAACGTGTTGGCGCAAGAAGAAGCGCAAGCAACAGATGAGCAAATGGTTGTTACGGCAACTCGTACCGAGATGGCACTAAAACAAGCGCCAGCTTCAATGTCGGTTATCACCGCGCAAGACATTGAAGACAGCCCTGGTATTACCTTGGCAGACATCGTTGCCGAATCAACGAGTGTTGAGTCTGATTTTGATAGCACACGTGCTGGCCGTCAGATGATCTCTATTCGTGGTATGGATTCAGATTACACTCTTATCATGGTGAACGGTCGTCGTTTAAGCTCTGCAAGTGCCATCATCCGTGGTAACGACTTTGACCTATCAACGATTCCTGCTGATTCGATCGAACGTGTTGAAATAATCCGTGGCCCAATGTCTGCACTTTACGGTTCAGATGGTATGGGCGGTACAATCAACATCATCACTAAGGCTCCAGAAAACGATTGGAGCTCTACACTGAGCATGGACACTTCATCTCCACTTGATGGTGATGGAGGGGAAGAGTATTCGATGGGCTTCACGACATCTGGTGCGTTGATTGAAGACGAGTTGTTTGCTCGCCTTTCTGTTAACCAGACAAGCCGTAACGCTTGGCAACCATATTCTGGTACACACAGCTTTGGTTACGATCGTTCAGATGTAACAGCTCTAGAAGAACGTGACACGTTAAGCTTACTTGCAAGCCTGACATGGAATGCGACAGATAACCAAACCATCGATTTCGATTTTGGCTACAGTGATGATGAACGTGAGTCATCTGCGGAAAACGTATCATCTGTGATTGAGTCTGACACACGTGTTGTACGTCAGAGCCAAGCGATCACACATAGTGGTTTTTGGAGCTGGGGTGACACGCAAGTACGTTATTCACGTGAAAATGTGACAGATAATGATGCTGCGGACTCAGATACTAACTATAGCAGTGACATCGAAGAGCTGACTCAAATTGTTGAAGCTTCGGCGACCACTTATCTTGGTGATAGTCACACCGTAACGTTTGGTATGAACTACCAGTTGAGTGAATTAACCAACAAAGAAAACTTAGTCAATGGTACATCTGAAGCTTATCAAGGTGCGTTATTTGTTCAAGACCAATGGTTAATGACGGATCAACTAACGGCAACCATTGGTGGTCGTTTAGATAAGCATGAACTGTACGGTGAAGAGTTCAGCCCACGTGTGTACTTGGTTCATCAAACAACGAATGACCTGATCATCAAGGGTGGTGTGGGTAAAGCATTTAAAGCACCAACATTGACTCAAAATCAGACAGACTACACAGTTAATAGCTGTAAAGGCGTATGTGATTTACATGGTAATGAAGATCTTAAGCCCGAAACCAGCTTGAACTATGAGATCGCTGCGATTTATAGCCAACCTCGTTGGAGTGTTGAAGGTGCCTTATTCCGAAATGAAATCAACGACCTAATTGATCGTGATGAAACCTATTGTGAGAACGGCGGAGTGTTTGAATCGGGTAAAGGTTGCGCTGATAGTTCAAGCTCAACTGGCTATGTGAATGGTAAGCGTACTTATACAAACGTATCAGAGGCTGTAGTTCAAGGTGCTGAGCTTACAGGCCAATTCCAAATTACTGATGAATGGGGTGTGTCTGGTAATTACACATTCTTAGACACTGAAGATAAGTCTACTGGTGACGAATTACTTGAGCGTTACAAGCATTCGGGTTTAGTTAAACTGAACTGGAGCCCAACTTACGATCTAAGTACTTTCGTGAGTGCGCGTTACCGTGGTGAACGTCAGATCGAAAGCGATCTAACTCAAGACGCTTACACAACGCTGAACCTAGGTGCTGTCTACAACGTGAATGCTTCAGTACGACTACGTGCAGGTATCACGAACTTAACTGACGAAGCTGTATCACAAGAGCTAGAGAGCATGGGCTATGTTGAAGAGCCACGTACTTACTACGTAGGTATGACAGCGGACTTCTAATTTAGAGTTCAGTAACTGATAGCTTGATACAAAAGAACCCACACTGGCTGATGCTCTAAAAGGAGAATGGCGAGTGTGGGTTCTTTTTTGATCTATAGATTTGGTTTAATTTGCCGTTTATCTATTAATCTAGATTTTGACACATGTGATCAGCGCATTACCGGACTGAGTATCCCAAGGAATCAGCTTGTCGTAATCGTGCTCGAAGATATTAACCTCGAAGTAGGGCTTCAATATCTCGATTAACTCTTTAAACGAGAATGCCACCATTGGGTGTTCATCATTCCACACTTGAGTTTCACCAGCAGTCGTCTTTTCGATGCTAAGCTTTAGCGCTTGCTTATCACCCTGACCAGAGTAATACCAACCAGAACGGAACGTGAAATCGTCTTTGTCTTGGTTTTTTGTGTGTCTAACAAACAGGTCGTTGCTGATCTTGTCTTTATCAACCACGTTAAAACAGAAAATACCTTCTGGCTTTAACGCACGATGCACACTTTCAATACACTCTTTAAGCTTCTCAAGGCCATCGTTGTAATGGATGGAATACAGGAAGCAAGTGATAAGATCGAGTGGTTCCGTGACCTCAAAGTTACTCATGTTTTGTACTGAGAACTTGGCTTCCGGGCAGCGAACTTCTGCGATATCTAACATCGGCTTGTTAAGATCTAGGCCACCGCTTTGGTAACCGAAATCAATAAAATGACGAACGTGTGGGCCAGTGCCACAAGCTAAGTCGAGGTGTGTTTTTCCTTCATTTCCAAAGATTTGATGGAGTCTACGTACGCAGTTACTTTGCGCTTGGTAGTCAATATCTACACACATTAAATCATAGTAACCGGATAGGTCGGTATAGAGTGCGTTGGCGGACATATTTGCCTGCAGCATAAGCTGAAAAATTAGGGTGGCGCATCATATACCGAAATTGGAAAATCGCAATCAAATATTCGATCAATGAAAGCGTTTTATTTTCTAACTTATGGTCGTTTTAAATGAGACCGTTTAAAGGGATGTTTAAGCTGCCAACAACATCAGTACGCGTGTCATCGCTATTCACTTTGCCCTGACTACTTATTCGTTAACTAAAACAGGTGTTGCTCCCTCAATGCAGCGACCATACGGGCTTTGCGGAACGCTTTTATCACGAGACGAGATAGGAAAAATATGGTATCTAGGTAAACCCAGTGTGACATTTATAATTTTATGATTAATCAGTAATTTTACTGATTCAAACCGAGTTCTTGAAAAGGAAACAATTCAGGAAAGTGGGCTGTTGATAAAAACCAAATCACTCAAGCTAAATAAGCGAACTAAACAAGGAGAGTTGAAACAATGACATCAGCAATAAATGCACAGGGTTCAATGGAAAATAGAACAGGATTGGAAAGCAGTGCTTCAATAGAAATTAAGGTGGATGACTTGTCTGGTGGGGAAGTCATTGAATTACTTGAAGAGCACCTCGCTGATATGTACGCCACTTCGCCAGCCGAAAGCGTTCATGCACTGGATCTAGATGGGCTCAAGTCACCAGAGATTACTTTTTTCAGTGCTTGGAAAGACAGCCAACTACTTGGGTGTGTTGCCATTAAAGAGCTAAATACCCAACACGCTGAACTCAAATCGATGAGAACCTCACAGTTTGCACGAAAGTCAGGTGTTGCCAGCCAACTTTTACAGCACGTATTGGATACAGCAACCGCCCGCCAGTATCAAACAATCAGTTTAGAGACCGGCTCAGAAGACTACTTTAAGGCTGCGCGTAACCTGTATGAAAAGTTTGGCTTCGGATACTGTGAACCCTTTGCTGATTATGTGTTAGACCCGCACAGCCAGTTTATGAGTATTGAGTTGCGTTAAGAGACTAGCCTTAGATGTCGACTTACTTTGCAGGTTTCTCCCTTGGCCTTTCGCTGATTCTTGCGATTGGCTCTCAAAATGCGTTTGTTTTAAAGCAAGGGCTTAAGAACCAACACGTATTGGCAGTTTGTGCTGTATGTGCCATTTCTGACGCCTTACTGATTAGCTTTGGCGTGACGGGCTTTGGCGCAATCGTTAAGCAGTTCCCACAAATTGAGCAGTTCGCCCGTTATGGTGGCGCTATCTTTTTGGGTGTCTATTCATTCTTAAGCTTCCGATCAGCATTTACCGAAAACCACGCCTTAGAAGCCACGGCAGAAACTAAAGACTCATTAACCCAAGCGATTGCGATGTGTTTGGCGTTCACTTGGCTTAACCCGCATGTGTATTTGGATACTGTGGTATTGCTGGGGTCTATCTCAACTCAATATCAACCGGATCAAATGTTGTTTGGCGCTGGGGCGGTATCGGCGTCATTCGTGTTCTTCTTTTCACTTGGATATGGCGCTCGCTTCTTGGCTCCAATGTTTAAGAACCCGAGAGCGTGGAAGGTGTTGGAATTTGTCGTTGGCGTGATCATGGCATCTATTGCAATATCTTTGATTGTCTAGCTGCGCGTAATTAGGCTTCCATTTTGGTATAGGTGTTGAATACACGCCAGTAGAAAGCCTAACCTTACGTTTAATCTCACAAGCAGATGCAGTAAATATCGAATTCTTCGGCCCGAAAGCCGTGATGTAGCGTTTAGAACAGTAACTCTGGGCGCTTCGTACAATTTTTGACGACCTCTGTGAAATAGCTTAAAGCTAAAGCTATGGACACCTAAAACCGCTCTAACGTTGAGCGGTTTTTTTATGTCAAAAATAACGATTGGTCACGCTATGGGCGGAGTTGGTCCAAAGCCTGAAATTAGTTGGTTTTCACAAGCTTATAAAAGGGAATTATCTCGACTATTTTGGTAGATTAAAGGTATTACAGACTTCCAGTGAGCAGCAATGAAGATTCTTCACACGTCCGATTGGCACCTTGGCCAAAACTTCTACAATAAAAGCCGCAAGAATGAACATGAACGGTTTTTACAATGGTTACTTGAGCAAGTTACAGAGCACGACATCGACGCGATCATTGTTGCTGGCGATATTTTCGATACCAGTACACCGCCGAGTTACGCTCGTGAGATGTATAACAAGTTTGTGGTCGATTCGAACAAGATCGGTTGCCAATTGGTGTTATTAGGTGGTAACCATGACTCGGTGTCTGTGTTGAAGGAGACACAGCAATTACTGAAGTACATGGGCGCAGACGTAATTCCGAACACCAATGAAGATCATGCGACTCAGGTTGTCGAACTAAAAGGTAAGAACGGCGATGTAGAAGCGCTGGTTTGTGCCATTCCTTTTATTCGCCCTCGCGATGTGTTGATGAGCCAGGCGGGTGTCACTGGCGTTGAGCGTCAGAAGCAACTCGGCGATGCAATCAAACAGCATTATCAAAGTGTTTATGATGCGGCGGTTGCTAAGCGCGCGACGTTTGCAAACAGCGAGCACATGCCGATCATCGCTACCGGCCACTTAACTGCGATGGGTGTTCAACAATCGGATTCGGTACGTGATATCTATGTCGGCAACCTTGATGGTTTTGCCGCTGATGGCTTCCCAGACGCAGACTATATTGCACTTGGTCATATCCACCGCCCACAAGTGGTGGCAAAGCGTGAATACATTCGTTATTCAGGCTCTCCAATCCCACTAAGTTTTGATGAACTTAAGTCTCAAAAACAAGTGTGTGTGGTTGAGTTTGTTGAAGGTGAGCGCACCATTTCTCAACTGCCTGTTCCCACATTCCAACCTCTAGCTGAAATCAAAGGCGACTTGAGCGAGATCGAATCTCAGCTTAACCAATACATAGGTTTAGATAGCGACCAAAGCGTATGGTTATCGATAGAAGTGCAAGCGCAAGATTACTTGTCGGATCTACAAGAACGTATGCGCGCACTGACCGAAGGATTGAATGTGGAAGTACTTCAACTGCGCCGAGCAAGAGAGCGTCGTAATCAAGCATTAGAGCAAGAGTCGGCAGAGACCTTATCTGAACTGAGCCCGATGGACGTGTTTACGAAGCGTATTGCCTTAGAAGAGTTTGAAACCGATTCTGAAAAAGCACGTTTAGAGCGAATGACGGTGAAGTTTAAACAAGTGATGGTTGAAGTGTCTGAAAGCGCTCAAACACCAAATAAAGTAGAAGAGTAACCAGTATGAAGATTTTAAGCCTAGAATTTGAAAACCTGAACTCTTTGAAAGGGCGTTGGAAGCTCGATTTTACCCAATCGCCGTTTGCAGAAAACGGTCTGTTCGCAATTACTGGTCCAACTGGGGCGGGTAAAACCACCATTCTTGATGCGATTTGCTTGGCACTTTTCCATCGCACACCGCGTTTGAAAAGCATTGCTAAAGGTAATAATGAATTAATGACTCGTGGTACGGGCGAGTGCTTTGCTGAGCTTGAATTTGAAGTGCAGGGTAAAACGTACCGCTCTAACTTCCACCAAAAGCGCGCACGTGGCAAACATGATGGCGCACTGCAAACGCCGACCTGTGAATTTGCAGATGCCGACACAGATAAAGTGTTAGAGACCATGCTCACTAAGAAGATCAAGTTGGTGGAGCAGGTCACGGGCCTCGATTTCTCACGCTTTACTAAATCGATCATGCTGTCTCAGGGTGAGTTTGCGGCGTTCTTAAATGCCAATGCCAACGATCGTGCAGAGCTACTAGAAGAGCTGACGGGTACCGAAGTGTATAGCCTGATCTCAGAGCGCATCTACGATCACTTTAAGTCGAGTGAAACATCGCTTAATCAGCTCAAAGCGAAAGCAGAAGGCGTGAGCCTGCTCTCGGAAGAACAAATTCAAGCGCTAATCACTGAGCGTGAAACGCTAGAAGCTGAACAAAACCGCCTAGCCGAACAGTTAAAAGAGTGGCAAGCCCATCTCAGCTGGTGGAAAGACGTAACCAAAGCTGAGCACACGCTTGTTACCAGTGAGCAGGATCTTAAAACCGCGCAAGATGAGTTAGACCGTAACCAACCGTCACTAGAGCGCTTGGCAAACAGTGAGCCGGCTGAAAAGCTGCGTCCAGTACACAAAGATTTAAAGCGTTGCGAACAAGAGGTGAACACTACTCAAGCTCACCTAGATAACAGCACCAAGTTACTTGCCGTTCGTGATGCAGAAATGCAAGACGCGCAAACTAAACTGACTCAAAGCAGTGCGATTGTCGAACAGGTAAAAAGTGAGCAACAAGATCAAGATAAGATCATCGATCTCGTGCGTCCGCTAGACAACCAAATTGCCGTACTCAAAGATAAGCAAACTGCGACCGTTAATGCAGCGAACACGCTAAACGAGCAACATACGCAGCAGCTTAATCAACAGGTCGTTTTGGTTCAAAAAATAGATGCACTAAAGCAACAAGATCAACGCAGTACTGAGTACTTAAATACGCATCAAGCTGACCAGCATTTGGAAAAATACCTAGGTCAGTGGCAAGCAAAGGTCGAGCAAGTTCGTACTCTAGAGCGCCAGCATTCAGAGCAGTTGAATTCAGCGAAGCAAGCGTTGTCTGCGGTTGATGCACAGCAAACGATTATCAAATCTGCTCAAGACGCTAAAGCAACGCAAGATAAAACTTTAGCTGAATTGGTTGTGCTAGAAAGTAGTGCAAAGCAACAGTGGGAAGCCTTGCAAGGCAACACTAGCGAGCAAGTGTTGAATTCGCAAAAAGATCTGTTGGAGTTTTGGAATCGCAATACGCACTCATTACTTGAGATCAATCGTGGTTTCCTAAATGCCCAACAACAGCTGCACGCAAAAACACAGGCACATCAAACCAACACCCAGTTGGTCGACAAGCTTTCGAAAGAACGTGAAGTGCTGGTGGAGCGATATAAAGAGAAAGAGACGTCTCTTGAACGATTAACGCGTTTGATTGATCAAGAAGGCGAGTTGGCAAAATACCGTGCAGGTCTAGAATCAGGCTCTGAGTGCCCACTGTGTGGTTCAACAGACCATTCGATTGAGCAGTCGCAAGATATTGCAAATTTGGTTGCTCAAAAAGATAGAGAAAACCTAGAGCTAACAGCTATCAAAAAAGAAGGCCAAGAGCATCGTCAGCAGTTAGATTCTCTTGCCCCTATGATTGCTGCGCTTAACGATGACATTCAGCGAGCGCAAGCGGATATTCATCAGGCTCAACTGAATTGGCAAAGCGTTGTCGGCAAGCTTCAACAGAGTTTATCGGATTTCGTTGGCACGGCTCCTGAACTGGCGCTGTTAACGATTAACGATTTAGGCAATGAAGCTACAGTCGAGACCTTTGCTCAGCAGTGTGAACTTCAACTAAGTCACAGCGCACAGCAACTCAAAGCGTTGAGTGATGCTAAAGCGCATTATGCCGAAGCTGAGAAACAACGCCTGTCTATAAGTGTTATGGCTGACAAGGCGCAATCTAATCTCGAGTTGGCCGAGCAACGCTTAGCGGATCTGAATAAGCAAAATCACAGCACGAACGAACAAGTGGCTCAGATAGCTCTAGCAAAAGAACAGCAATGGAACGCTCTGAAAGAGAGCATTGTTCAAACGGCTATCGAAGCGCCTGAACTTGAACATATTGATGATTGGTTTACTGCTAAATCACAAGCATCAAGCACATGGCAGCAAACCAAACAGCAACAGGCCGATATTGAGAAGCAACTGATCACTCAAAATGCCGAATTGAAAACCTTAGACGACAAGCTAAGCAGTGTTGAGAAAGAGCTCGCGACACTGACGCAACAGAGTGAGTCTTTAGTGTCAGAACTGACTCGTGTAACGGTTGAAAGAACAGAGTTGTTTGGTGACAAAGACATTCAAGCCACCAGCAATGCGATGAAGCAAAAAGTCACTGACGCGGTAAATGCATTTGATGCAGCGCAGTTGGTTCTTAACCGTTGTGAACTTGAACATCGAACTGAGCAAACCAAACACACTGGTTTCTCGGACGAGTTGGTCAGCAAGCAGTCAAGCCACACACAGGCGACAAATGCTTGGCTAGAAGCGCTGAAAACGAGCCCATTCGAAGGTGAGGCTAATTTTGAAGCAGCGTTGTTAGACGAAGAGGTTAGAGCTCAACTTCAAAGCCTGAAGAAGTCTTTAGACGAAGCGATTGTCAGTGCGCAAGCTAGGTTGAACACCGCTAAAGCGGCGCAAGTGGAGCTACAAAGCCATGAAAATGCGAAAGCATGGCAAGAGCAAAACCAGCAGCAAGTTGAAGAAGCGACTACTGAGTGTCAAAACGCACAGCAAAGCCATGCGACAAAGATCGGCGCAATTTCTGCCAATCTTGAAACGGATAACCAGAACCGTAGTAATCAACAAGATCTGTTCAAGCAAATCGACGAGCAACAGGTCGACTTTGATGATATTTCACGTCTGAACTCACTTATCGGCTCTAAGAGCGGCGACAAGTTCCGTAAGTTTGCTCAAGGTCTAACACTGGAAAACTTGGTGTACTTGGCGAACAAGCAGCTACAGCGTTTGCATGGTCGTTACGAGCTAAAACGTAAAGCCGATGATGGTTTAGAACTGCAAGTGCTCGACACTTGGCAGGGCGATGTTATGCGTGACACCAAGACGTTATCAGGTGGCGAAAGCTTCTTGGTGAGCTTGGCGTTGGCATTAGCGCTTTCTGATCTTGTGAGCTACAAAACCAGTATTGATTCTCTGTTCCTAGATGAAGGTTTTGGCACACTGGATAGCGACACATTGGACATTGCACTTAACGCACTGGATAACTTGAATGCATCAGGCAAGATGATTGGCGTGATTAGCCACGTTGAAGCACTGAAAGAGCGAGTACCCGTACAGCTTAAAGTGACAAAACACTCTGGTTTAGGTGTGAGTGAGATGGAGAAGCAGTACAAGGTTGTCGCTTAGCGTATAGCTCTATTCCATCAGTGTAGAAATAGAAGCAGAGCTAGATGAAGCAGATCCCCGACTCAGTCGTTCCTCCTTCTCGAGGATGACGGAGTCGGGAGTAGTCACAAATCACTACGCAGTCACTCCTTAAAGTCAGGAACGAACGTCATAGAGAACTAGGCTTTGTTCGTATTGCCTTCGTCATTCTCTAAAGCGAGGTACGAACGTAATAGGGAATCTAGATTTGTTCGCATTACCTTCGTCATTCCCTAAAGCGAGGTACGAGCGTAATAGGGAATCTCTAGTAAACGCAGGAAGTGGATGCTTCAAGAAGGGAACGGCCATGCACAAGAAACCCCATTTACCGACTAAGATATGTCCTGTTTGCCAAAAGCCTTTCGCATGGCGTAAAAAATGGCAGCGCTGTTGGGATGACGTGATCTACTGTTCTGAACGTTGTCGTCGTAATAAGTCTTAGTCCCATAATCTGAATAGATCAGGTCAATCCTCATGATCTAAACCCGTTAACTCCAATATTTCCTTCCTTTGTCATCATTTTGATGATCCTTTAATCGTTTCGTCATTCATTTCTCAAGTTAATATTTCTATCTGTAAGATAAGTGATGTATAAAGGCGGCATGAAGATACCTAAAAGAATACAGCCTTTAGTTGACGACGGTTTAGTCGACGAGGTGACAAGCCAACTCATGAGTGGCAAAGAAGCATCGGTGTACATTGTGCGCTGCGGCGATACGATCCGTTGTGCCAAGGTATATAAGGAAATAAGCCAACGCAGCTTCAAAAAAGCGACCGCGTATCGTGAAGGCCGAAAAGTCCGAAATAGCCGCCGCGCTCGAGCGATGGAAAAAGGCTCTGGCTTTGGTCGTGAACAACAAGAAAAGGTTTGGCAAAGTGCTGAAGTGGATGCCTTATATAAACTGGCAGAAGCGGGTGTTCGTGTGCCTGTCCCTTATGGTTGCTTTGATGGCGTACTGCTTATGGAGCTGGTCACTGACGATGAGGGTTACGTTGCACCACGTTTGAACGATGTGGTGATGTCAGCAGAGCAAGCGATCGAAGACCACGCCGTGATGATGACTTACGTAGTTAAAATGCTGTGTGTTGGTTTGATCCATGGTGACTTGTCTGAGTTCAACGTATTGGTGGATGAGTACGGTCCAGTAATTATCGACCTACCACAAGCGGTTGACGCTTCGGCTAACAACAACGCTGAGTGGATGCTGGCTCGTGACATCAATAACATCCGTGACTATTACGCTCAGTTTGCTCCTGAACTGGCAAAAACCGAGTATGCCAAGGAAATGTGGGCGCTGTACGAGAAAGGCGACTTGAAGCCAGACAGCAAACTGACGGGTGAGTTTACGGAAACCGACGACTTGGCTGATATCGAAGCCATCATGCAAGAGATAGACGCTGCGCGAATTGAAGAACAACATCGACGCGAGCGAGCTAAAGAAGAGAAAGAAGGTGTTGACGATACTAAGTTCAATTGGGCTGAATAATCGTGATGATCAGTTTTGATCTTTAGCTAGATATCAACCAAACGCCTTTTAAAACAGAGGCGTTCTTTCTAAATAAAAACCCAATGGAGCTTCAACTCTGTTGGGTTTTCTTTTTTAGCACTAATGAAAGACGGACACTCGTATCAACTACCAATTTAACTGTTCACCATCGTAAGCGTAGAAGTGCCCACTGTTATCCGGTGTGGCAGTGCGAATAATATCGACCAACTGATGGGCGACATAGCTTGACTCAAACAACTTACCTTCAGGGACATTGGTCTGAAAAGGCTTCGACAGAGCTGTGTCTGTCGTGCCCGGGTGCAGAGCCAACACGGTGCCTTTCTTAATGGTGCGTTGCCATTCGATCGACATGGTTTTGATGAACATATTTAGGGCTGCTTTCGATGAGCGGTAGCTATACCAACCGCCTAATCTGTTGTCTGAAATACTGCCAACCTTTGCGGATACCACAGCAAACTTTGGATTGTCGCTCGCTTTAAGTATCGGCGTGAAGTGTTTTGCTAATAACAAGCTGGGCAGGGTATTCACAGAGATGTTTTTGAGGAAAAACTCAGGGTCGATGGACGACAAGTTTTTCTCCGGTCCAAGATCTGGAGTGTGGAGCATACCCACGCAGTTGATCAACCAATCAAGTTGTTCAAACTCAGAACTCAAACGCTTGATATCAGCTTCATTGGTCGCGTCGACTTTGTGCCAGGTCAAGCGATTGTTTTCTAGTTCCGGCTGTTGAGAGTGGTAAGTCGCGTCTACATGCACATCAAGAAAATCAAACCGAGAGAGCTCAGATAATAGGTGTTTAACCACAGCGAAACCAATACCGCCGCTCCCACCGACCACCAATATGTGTAATCTGAGTTGCTCCACCATTATAAGTTCTCCAAGTTTGTGATTCGTTGTTCAGCAGTATCGAGAATCGCTTGTTGTGATTGCTCATCCATGTTGTCCCAAGAGCGATATAACATGCCCATACGTGGGTTGCGGTTTAACGCATCGCGGTGCTGGTCCATAAAGCGCCAATACAAGCTATTGAAAGGGCAAGATTGCTCGCCGCTGCGTTCTTTTATCTTGTAGTGACAGCCTTTGCAGTAGTCACTCATGCGGTTGATATAGGAACCGCTGGCAGAGTATGGTTTGGTTCCTACGATCCCGCCATCCGCAAACAGTGCCATACCTCGCGTATTTGGCATTTCAACCCACTCAATCGCGTCGACGTAAATACCGAGGTACCAACTATCGACTTGGTCAGGGTCTATACCCGTGATTAAACAGAAGTTGCCAGTGATCATTAACCTTTGGATGTGGTGCGCGTAAGCAAACTCAAGAGACTGGTCAATCGCATGCTTCATGCAGTTCATCTTGGTTTGTCCGTCCCAAAAGTAATGGGGCAGGTTATTATGTGCTGAGTAATGGTTTTTGTTGGCGTAAGCAGGCATGTTTGCCCAATAGACGGCGCGTATGTACTCTCGCCACCCCAGTATTTGGCGTACAAATCCTTCGACCTGTGCAATATCGATGCTTGGCTTATCTGGTGAGCTGTCTCGAAGACAGGATGCTTGGTAGGCCGACAGTGCTGCATCAATCACTTCTTTAGGGCTCAGCAGTTTACTGTTCAGCGAGAACGATATACGGCTATGATACAAGCTCCATTTAGAGTCGTGCTCTGTCGTCATCGCATCTTGAAACTGCCCAAATAACGGCAAGCAGACTTGGCAGAAATGAGCGAGTAGAGACAAGCTTTGTGCGCGGTTCACCGGCCATAGTAACTGGTTACCGACTTGACCAATGGTTTGTACTTGGTGACGTTCGATACGTTGCAAAATGTCGGTTATATCATTGGTAAACATCAGCGGCTGAGGTAGGTTTTCGATGTCTTGTTTCTTGAGCTTATTTCGATTGTTCGCGTCGTAATTCCATTTTCCGCCAACGGGCTTTCCGTCTTCTAGCAAAATGTCGAAACGTTTTCTCATACGGCGATAGAAGTGTTCCATCATGATGTGTTTGTCTTTTGGAAACTGTTGTTCTATCTCCTCGAATGGAAAGAGGAAGTGTTCTGTATCACAACAACCTTTGGTCGCATTGGTCAGCTTGAGCTTGTTCATCTGCTCTAAGAGGCGATATTCATCTGGCCTTTGATATTCGAATTTCTCTGCGCCGAATTCGTGTACATAGTGCTTTAAAAGTGTGTCTAGGTTTTCAAATTGCGTTGTGTCGTCAAGAGTAAGGTGTAGTACTTGATGACCTTGTTCTTTGAGTTCGTTAGCGAAGTAACCCATCGCACAGAAAAACGCGGCCACTTTTTGAACGTGAGAGGCAACATAATCTGTTTCTTGTTTTAGCTCAGCAATGATGTAAATAACGTCATCGTTAACCTGTCTAAACCATGAATGCTCAATGTTGAGTTGGTCACCTAATACAAGTCGTACCGTTTTAAATTTCATAATGCGTCCTGGTTTGTGAGGCTTGTTGTGACTGCGTTACCGCCTGTCCATTGATTGATGAAGGCATGGTCTGGGTCGTACATTTCAGTACGTTGATTCAAATCGAAATGACGTGATTTGTTAATTATTAGACGCTTACGAGTTGATAAGCTGACAAGATCACAAATTTCTACTCTAAGCGGGAAATAGGAGATTTCGGTCAGGATGAGTGTGTTGAAGAGGATATCAAGCCAACCAATAATACCGATAGAGGTTGGCAAAGCCGGTTATTTTTGAGTGTCGAACTGGAGCTTCTATTCCATAGGAACAACGAGAATATCGATAGGGGAAGTATCGATGATCTGTTTAGAATGGGAGATGAGCTTATGCCAAAAATCATGGTGATGGCCGCACAGCAATAGGTCAACGCCGTTTGCTTCGATGGCATTTTTGAGCTTATCGTTCAAATCACCCGTTCCCACGAAAATGTGCTTGATTGGGTGTTTGGCGTAGGCTTCAAACTCTTTCAAATGCTTAACGGCATCTTCATTGATGGGTAAATCACCGTCATTTCCCTGAATATCAACGAGCTCTGGATAAATTTCTCCATGCGTACCATCGATATAAACAAATGAAATGCCAGCCTCCAGTTTATCAGCGAAGAAGGTCGCTCTATCAATGAGAATCTTGGTGTCGTCAGACAGTTCAAGTGCGACCAGAATATGTCGGTAATCCATAATTAAAGCCTCTTGTTGTGAGTTATGTAACAAGCATAGTTTCTGTTGACGCAAATGATATCGAAGAGATCTCATATTCCGTAAAATCATCATTCAATGTTCTTCTAAGCACTATCGTATTTATATCGCTTTGATTGGTAAGAAATTTACAAAAGGTTGATATAGTGGTTGAAGCGCTAGCTTATGCTGTTAGATAGGCTTGATAGTTCAATGCGCCAATAACGAAGAGGCATCAATGACAGCACTACTAACCATTCCCACTCGAACATTAGGTTTCGACTACGATATTGAGATCCGAGACTGGTCTCAAAAGCTCGTCGGCTTTCATGTGTTTGAAGATGGTAGACGACCGCTTGATGGAGGCATTGGGCTGAGCCTCAACCTTGTTGAACAGTTTGACGTGAATGGTCGTTGGCTAAATTCATTACCTGCGCGTTATCGTGAAATCACCGACGACTTTCCAGAATACCAATACCAGATGTTGTGGCTTGCTGCGAATACTTATGAAGCCGCGCAATTGCTTGAATTAAGGCCTGTTATTTTGGCTTTGATCTGCATGAGATACAGTGTCGACAACAAGAAAGCACTGGCACTAAGTCGCTTAGGGCAGAAGAAGATCCTTACCAAGTTGGGCTTAGACGGCAGCAAGGCGACACTCAAATTCATCGACAAGCTAGAGCTTCATTACAATGTTGGTGATGAACTCGACCACATTGTTCGCATTCTCGAACCACTGCAAAGACGAGTCCTTAAGTTTAAGCATTACTCAAAAGTTGGATACACAGCCCTGCGTTTGGACCAAGTTCATCCATTTCTAACTGGTAGCAGGCTAGGGATTGCAATGGTGGAAGAGGGCAGACTTAACGCACCGTCGAAGATGGCGATGTTCCAAGATGCGATATTGCTAGGGCAAGATTTGGAGATGGATGATCCACTGCGCGCGATTACCAGTCAGAACTCTTTTGCGATGTTTGAACAACTCCATGACCGCTGGACGGAGCAACGCCAATTACGTCGTTTGGAGGGTAACTGCCCAATGGATAAAGACATCCCTTATCCCGTTCCTTTACTTGGCAATGACAACATTCATCCGCTCACGGATTATTACGACCTTGAACACGAAGGCATCGAGCAGAAGCACTGTATTGGCGTGTATCACAACCGAATCATGAGCGATCGTTATGTGGTGTTCCGCATGCTCAAGCCTCAGCGTTTAACCATAGGTTTACGCCGCGTCCCGAGCAAAGCATTTCCTTTTGAAATAGACCAAATCTGCGGAAAACGAAATGCACCTCCGTCGGAATCCGCTCGCCAAGTGATTCACGACTGGCTAGAAGCGAGTAAGCAAAAATATCCTAAGCAATAGCCATTAAGTAGAAGGAATACAGGATGTTTCAACAAGGCGATCTTTGCCCTCATTGTGGTTTGATTATTGTGATGCCTACGGATCTGCAAGGTGAATGCCTAGGATGCGGCGAAGAAATTAATCAAGACCCAGCAGACGATTACGACGAAGAAGAGTAGCTTTACCTACACTTAGATTAAACAAGGCTAGGATAGCCGAATTACTCTCTTTAAAAGGACGGAAAAATGCAGAAAGTAATCTTTAGAAATTGCGATGAAAACTCACCTTATTGGCATGAGTTAGAGGGCTTATTTCAAAGTGAATGGTCTGATTTCAAGTTTAAAGATACATATAAAGAAAACGTACAACTCCCTCCAGTAATAACAGTACTTCGCGATAATGTGGTCATTGGTGGCTTGGCGTATTCCTATTTTCAAGAACCTCACCAAGTTCGTGATGTAGTGTGGATCAACGCTGTGTTTGTCGACCCTCAATGGCGCGGTCAAGGCATTGCCAGTGAACTGATTAATCGTGGTGTCAGACAGGTTTCTTCTGCAGTGCAAACTCAACTCTACGCGTACACCAATATCATGGGTCTCTACCAAGGGCTAGGTTGGTCAGTTGTCGACATCGAATCAGAGCCAAACCATAAAGTGATGAGTATTGAGGTCAAACGATAGGCTCACAATGAAAACCTACTTTTGTGGTATCTGCTTTTCAAGTAATGAAGTGCTCGCTGTATCCACACCTCATAACTCTGTTAAATTTTCGTTTGAAATTATGCATATATCGCCTTTAAATCAAACAACTCGCTGTCGATTAAAACGATCACGACGATTTATTGCAGCAGTTGTTGAGCACAAAGCCTATATTGACTAGAATGACGCACTTTTTTTATTTACGTACATACAGGTAATGAACATGAGCGATACTAATTCAAGACCAGCTTTACCAGATCATCTTGCAGGTAACCCACGCAGCCCACACCACGTTGCTGAGTGTTTCGAATACCCAATCGGCATTCGTCTAAATGGTAAAGAGCGTACTGATGTTGAAGAATACTGCATCAGCGAAGGTTGGGTTAAGATCCCTTCTCCAAAAGCGCTAGATCGTTTTGGTCAGCCAATGCTTATTACTCTAAAAGGCACTGTAGAAGCTTTTTACATCGACGCATAATCATGTCGTGTGGCTAGCTAATACATCGACGCATAGTCACGTCGTGTGGCTAGCTAATACTTCGAGTAATTAGCTAATGTTTGCTTAATTAGCCAACATCAAGCCACCAAGCGTTATTACCTAAAAGGGTCTAGAGAAATCTAGACCCTTTTTGTTTGCATTGATTTTAGCGAACTTCTTTAACCAATAGCCCAAACCACCTTCATAACTCCACAGATTCAACCAAAATTGTTGTTATTCACTATGCATTCGCAGTAATAACAAAGTTGTTGTTGGTTGATTTATGTTCGCTCGCTCTTTTTGGATTTATTCGTACTCGAAAGTTCTGATGTTTAATTAAACAGATACAAACAAAAATATGAAGCGCAGTCTAATTAAATGAAACTAATATGCTGTATTTAAAGTTATTTTTTGTTAATAACTACCTCTATCACAGAAATTAATCCTGAAGCACATACAATTCCCTTGATTTCGAATGAGCGCCAAATTTTTTCGTTCGAGCATTTAAATTCTTCCTTCTCCCAATAATTATGAGGTTCCTATGTTTGGAATATTCAAACCTATGGCGCATATCGATCGCTTGTCATCAGATAAGATCGATAGCACCTACACACGACTACGATGGCAGCTGTTTCTTGGCATCTTCGTTGGCTATGCGGGGTACTACTTAGTCCGTAAAAACTTTAGTTTGGCGATGCCTTATCTCATTGAACAAGGTTTTAGCCGTGGAGAACTAGGGGTTGCATTAGCGGCGGTATCTATCGCTTACGGCTTATCTAAGTTCTTAATGGGCAGTGTTTCTGACCGTTCTAACCCTCGTTACTTCCTCAGCGGTGGCTTGTTAATGTCGGCACTGGTGATGTTCTGCTTTGGCTTTATGCCTTGGGCAACAGGCAGCATCACTGCGATGTTTATCCTGCTGTTCTTGAATGGTTGGTTCCAAGGTATGGGTTGGCCAGCTTGTGGACGAACCATGGTCCACTGGTGGTCACGAAAAGAACGTGGTGAGATAGTGTCAGTATGGAACGTTGCTCACAACGTGGGTGGCGGTTTGATTGGCCCAATGTTCTTGTTGGGGCTGTGGGCTTTTAACGACGATTGGCGAACCGCTTTTTATGTTCCTGCATTTTTTGCCACTCTCGTTGCTGTCTTTGTTTGGTTTACTGTAAGAGATACACCTCAATCTTGCGGCTTACCACCGATTGAAGAACACAAAGACGATTACCCAGACGACTACGATACGTCTCATGAGAAAGAAATGACGGCGAAAGAGATCTTCTTTAAGTACGTTTTCTCTAACAAGCTGTTGTGGTCAATCGCTATTGCCAATGCGTTTGTTTACCTTATCCGCTATGGCGTACTCGATTGGGCTCCAGTTTACTTAAAAGAAGCAAAAGACTTCTCTGTAGATAAATCATCTTGGGCTTACTTCTTGTATGAGTGGGCAGGTATCCCTGGCACCTTATTGTGTGGTTGGATTTCAGATAAGTTATTCAAAGGCCGACGTGCACCTGCAGGTATCTTGTTCATGGTTCTAGTGACAGTCGCTGTGTTGGTATATTGGCTGAATCCAGCAGGTAACCCAACGGTTGATATGCTGGCACTGGTTGCGATTGGTTTCCTTATCTATGGTCCTGTAATGCTGATCGGTTTGTATGCACTGGAACTTGCGCCTAAGAAAGCAGCGGGTACAGCGGCTGGTCTAACGGGTTTGTTTGGTTACTTAGGTGGCGCGGTTGCTGCGAACGCAATACTCGGCTTTATGGTTGACCATTACGGCTGGGATGGCGGCTTCATTATTTTGGTCGGCGCTTGTGTGGCTTCAATCATCTGTCTGCTTTACGCCTTCTTAGGTGAGCGTGCGCACCATAAACAAAAAGATCTCGAACGAGAGAGAGAAGCGCTAGCTCAGTAGTGTATTTACTGAATCACATCTATAAATAACAACAGAGGCAGGTATATCCTGCTTCTGTTTTATCAAGGGAAACAATAATGAAAACAACGTCACTGTCTCTGACCTTATTAGCACTAAGTTTATCTACAAATGCGTTCGCCGATCCTTTAGTGATTGCGCATCGCGGCGCTTCTGGTTATTTACCTGAACACACTTTACCCGCTAAAGCGCTCGCTTACGCAATGAAACCCGACTACATCGAACAAGATGTCGTGATGACCAAAGACGACCAATTAGTGGTTTTGCATGATCATTATCTAGACCGCGTCACCGATGTCGCGGATCGCTTTCCAGATCGTGCACGTGACGATGGCCGCTACTACGCGATTGATTTTACGCTCGCTGAGATTAAATCCCTGAAAGTGACCGAAGGCTTTAACCTCGATGACCAAGGTAAAAGAGTGGCAGGGTACCCAACGCGCTTCCCAATGTGGCAGTCTGATTTTCGTGTCGCTACCTTTGCAGAAGAGATCGAGCTGATCCAAGGCCTAAATAAGACCTTAGGTTATGACGTGGGCATCTATCCTGAAATTAAAGCACCTTGGTTCCATCGTCACGAAGGCAAAGACATCTCCAAAGCGGTACTTGCGACCTTGCATCAATATGGTTACCTATCGAAAGACGACAAAGTGTATTTGCAGTGTTTTGACGCCAATGAACTTCAACGCATTAACGATGAGCTCATGCCAGTGATGGAAATGGATCTTAAGCTCGTTCAGTTGATGGCCTATACAGATTGGAATGAAACCATGACCTACCAAGGTGACAAAGCAACGCCGTACAGTTACGACTGGATGTTTGAAGCTGGTGGCATGGAAAAAGTGGCGTCTTATGCGGAAGGAATAGGCCCTTGGAAGCCAATGTTGGTGGACGATGCATCGACCAAAGATAACATCATTATTAAACCGTTAATGAAGTCAGCAAAAGACGCGGGCTTAGATGTTCACCCGTACACGTTCCGTGCTGACCCAGGAAGAATCCCAGCTTATGCTGATAACTTTGATGGCATGTTGGATGTCTTCTACAACCAAGTCAAAGTTGATGGTGTGTTTACCGACTTCCCAGACAAAGCGGTCGACTTCTTGAACCGTTAATACCCCGTCAGTTACGAGCTATTAGTAACGAGATACTAAGAGCCAAAAGCACCGACTAAAGGTGCTTTTGGCTCTTCTTTCACTTTTTGGATCTCCTTGTACTGGCCTCGAAATCCTACCTATATTCTTCTTTCTCAGCCCACATTTTGATATTCACTCGGTTTACAGCTATAACCTGACTTGATAGGTTACTCCCAATGCAGCCAGATGCTTAATCTATAAGTGTTTATCGGCTCAACCTGATATTGAATTTGGAAAGATCATGGAAGAAAGAAGCAAAGCTTATCTTGATAGCTACCTCAACACATTACCAGCAGACGTTGCTTCGCAATACACCTCTTTTAGTGCCGACTATTACTGTGCTGATGAATACAACGCCAACCTCTGCGCCCAGTTAATTCTCAAGGGTGAAAAACAAGCGTCTTGCAGCCTTGAATATTGGTACAGCCATGAAGGCGAGACGAGACCAGTAGTTGGTCACTTGCAAGTCGTCACTGACTGGGATGGCAAGCCAGTTTGCATTGTAGAGATCACTTCAGTCTCACAGTGCAAATATAACGAAGTGACGGCGGAGTTTGCTGCTGCCGAAGGCGAGGGTGACAAAACACTCGAATGGTGGAAAGAAGCTCACTGGAACTTCTTCTCTCGTGAATGTGAAGAGCTCAAGATCTCACCAAGTGAAGACATGTTACTTATGTTGGAGCGTTTCAAAGTGGTTTATCAATAAAGGGTATTTTGTGTTTAGAAGATCGTGCTCCATAAACAGTAACAAGGTTGTCCATAATGAGCCTAACCGTCCGAGAAGTTTTTATAGGCTCGCTTAAACATTAGATAATTCATCGTATGCAGGAGGCAAGATGACAAAGCTAATCGAATTAACAGAAATAGTCTTATTCGACTGGGGCAATACGCTGATGGTCGACTTCCCAGACGCACAAGGGAAGATGTGTGACTGGGAAACCGTACAAGAAGTGAGCGGTGCTCGTGCATTACTGGCTGAACTCTTCAAAAATCATCAAGTTTATGTTGCCACCAATGCTGGTGATTCCAGTAAAGACGACATCATTCGTGCCTTTGAACGCGTTGGCCTATCTCAATATATCTTGGGTTACTTTTGTAAGGCGAGCATTGGCTTTTCTAAGTTCGAGCCGGGGTTCTATCCTGCCATTATTTCTAAGCTCGGTGTTGCACCACAAGACATCACCATGGTTGGCGACACCTTAGAAAAAGACATTTACCCAGCACTTGAAGCGGGTTTGCAAGCGGTGTGGTTGAACACGGAAGGAGTTGAGCTTAAGTCACAGCATCCGAATGTCATGCAAGTTCAATCCCTAAGCGAACTGTTGGAAAAGCGCGATTAACTCTCTGATATTAAGTTCAGATAAAGCGCTTGTCTGTTTTGACGCAAGCCTCTCATCTCTTTGCTGTTTAATCTTCTAAGCTAACTTTAGTTTCCACTATGAGGGCTAGGTTATGAGTATCGAACGTCATGGAATATCGGTTGGAATTGAACGTGTTAGCGGTGAAACCATCGTTGTGTTCAAAGCGAAAGGCAAACTCACACACGATGACTATCAAGCAATGATGCCAATTCTAAATACCACGCTAGAAGAACTCGATTCATCGAAACTCAAGATGCTGGTCGACATCTCCACCTTAACGGGTTGGGAGTTACGTGCTGCTTGGGATGATTTCAAACTGGGATTAGAGCTCAATTCGAAGATAGACAAAATCGCGATTTATGGTGATAAAAGCTGGCAAGAATTCGCTTCAAAAGTAGGGAGTTGGTTTGTGTCTGGTGAGATAAAGTCATTCGAAGACCACGACTCTGCGCTTAAGTGGCTAGTTGATTGATTCTATCTACGGACAGCTAGAGAGCAATCCGTAAACAACGCTAATGACGGTTAACGAGCATTGTGCTTAAAGGCTGTCATTTTTTGTTTTGGCTATGTATTTCCTATTCGATTCAATAGAGTATATTCATTGCAGCGTGTAACATACGCAGGCTTTGTTTGGTCGCGACTAATGGTGTGGCTAGATTCAGTAAGAACGAGAACTAAAACAGAAATAAGGTCTAACGACATGAATAAGGTAATTGATAAGCTGGCTTGGATATTCATCAAAGACGGCAAGCTGTTGATGGTCAGATCAAAAGGCAAAGAACTGTTCTATCTACCGGGTGGTAAGCGTGAAGCTGGCGAAAGCGATGAGCAAGCACTGGTTCGTGAAATCAAAGAAGAGATCTCAGTTGATTTAGTGACTGATTCCATCAAATACGTCGAGACGTTTACAGGCCAAGCTGATGGCAAGGCGGAAGGCGTATCAGTGCAATTGACTTGTTATCTTGCTGATTATACTGGCGAACTGTCTCCAGATGCCGAAATCGAAGAGCTTAAGTTTGTTGATGGCAACGACAGAGCGGTATGCTCATTGGCGGCACTGGTTGCGCTTGATTGGTTAGAAGCGAACCAGTATTTGGCTTAAGGTTTTAGCGGCTACTAGCTAATACTGAAGATTGATCTTCAAAAGATCATCGCTTACGAATAGCTTGAAGGGCGGCTGTCTTTCATCAACAGGTCGAGTTTCCTTTGAGCTTTCTTCGTGTCTTGTAAATCCACCACCTCAATCATTTCACACTCATCTCGTACCATCTCATTAATTAGGCTTGGGTAGTGTCGGCAATCTTCTGGTCGGTCTAAGTAAATGCTACATGTGTACTTGGCTTGAGCTTTGGTGTCTTTCGTCGGAACCAGCTCCAGAAAAGGGCAGCGAGTTAAACGTTCGCCAGATTCAGGGTCGAACCAGATCTCGCTTCCTCGAACATATTCAAAGATGTCTGGGTTGAACAACTCCCACAAATCAATCTCTTCTTGCGTTGCGGCAAGGTCACCATCTCCGTATTTGATACAGCATTTCCCGCATTGATTACAATTTTTCATTAGTGACTTCATTGGTTGGTGAGCTTTTATCATTTTACCACTGATAGGCGTGGCACGTTGACTTTGTTGTTCATGGTTAAGCCGTTACGGGGCGAGAACATGGAATGACGGCGCTTAAAATCAATTTATCTATGCACCACCACTCCAAACAAGGCTGTAAACAGTGATACAATTTGCGCCTAGCAAGTTATTAAAACAAGGCATAAAAATGAGAACCGTATACACCACCGAAGGCGACATCAACGCAAAGAAACAGAAAGACGCATACCCAAAGTTGGCGCTATGTGATAACTGCGTTCGAGACTATGTGGTGATTGCTCAAGGCGAACGTACTTATAAGCCATGCGCAAAATGTGGTGCCGACGATTAATGCGCCTTGATAAATACCTATGTAAAAGTACTGACCTAACCAAGCCTGAAGCGATTGAACACATCCATAATGGCGAGGTGAACGTAAACAGTGAAACAGTCACCGATGAATCGACTCAGGTTCATGAAACCAACGCCATCTTGTTTAATGGCATGCCGCTTAAATTGCGTGAATTTCGATACCTCTTAATGCACAAGCCTGCGGGTACTATCTGTTCTAATGTCGATGAAGTTTATCCTTCACTGTTCAACTACATCGAGATAGACAAAGCATCAGAACTGCACATCGCAGGGCGCTTAGATGCCGACACCACAGGTTTAGTCTTAATTACCGATGATGGGCGATGGTCATTCAACATCACGTTGCCAACCAAGTCATGTAAGAAGGTGTACCGCGTGACATTGTCACGAGATATCAAAGACGATGTCGCTGATAAGTTTAAAGCGGGCATTCAATTGCAGGGCGAGCAAAAACCGACGCGTCCGGCAGAGCTTGAAGTGATTACCAATAAAGAAGTGCTGTTGACCATTACAGAAGGCAAGTTTCATCAAGTGAAACGAATGTTTGCTGCAGTAGGAAACCGAGTTGTTGGCCTACACCGTGAACAGATTGGTGATGTTCGTTTAGATGTTGAAGCAGGCCAGTGGCGTTATCTAACTAAAGCCGAAGTCGACTCATTTCAGCAAGACTCTGAATAAACGCCGTAACTACTTAAAGCGTTAAGCGGGTCAGGAGCAGAATATCAACACTATAAGGATGTAGGATGGAAAACCTCAAAGTCTCAGAAACTAAGTCTTTTGTACCCGCGAAAGACTTCGATTTATCCAAGCGTTTTTACCAGTCAATCGGCTTTGAAGTGAAGTCTGAATTTCACGATATCGCCTATCTACGACACGGCAGTTGTGCGTTCCTTCTGCAAAACTTTTATGAACCTGCGCACTGTCACAATTACATGATGCACTTGCTGGTTGAAGACGTAAAAAGTTGGTATCAACACATCCAAAACTCTAATGTAGTGTCGGAATTTGAAGTTACCGTTTCCGAGGTTGTTGAACAGCCATGGGGAATGCTTGAGTTTTGTATCACTGACCCAAGTGGTGTGCTGTGGCGTGTGGCTGAAAACATTAGGCCGCGTTAATTCATCCAACTTGCATTAAGGCCAGTGAAAACTTCAAATTATCCATCTGTTTCTTTATTTATGCCGACATAAGGCAATGATCAAATAGGTTCAAACATGGATATAAAGGCTAAAATGCACAGCCAAGACGTTTACTACTGTGACGACGTTGATTTGGTTGCAGAGCAAACTCAATGCTTAGAAGTGCTATACGATTTTAATCACACTCGCCCGAGCGAAGGTGATAAACGACAGCAGATCATGAAGCAGTTGTTCGCCGAAGTCGGTGAGGGCTGCTACATTGAACCACCATTACATGCGAACTGGGGGCGTCACACGCACCTAGGCAACAACGTATACGTGAACTTCAATTTAACTCTGGTCGACGACACAGACGTATTCATCGGCGACAACGTGATGATTGCGCCGAACGTGACCATCGCCACTGGCACACATCCCATCAGCCCGGAACTCAGGCTAAAAGCAGCGCAGTTCAATGTTCCTGTTCGTATTGGCAACAACGTATGGCTTGGCGCACACACCGTCGTACTTCCCGGTGTCACCATTGGTGAAAACTCAGTCATAGGCGCAGGCAGCATCGTCACCAAAGACATCCCAGCTAATGTCGTCGCAGTCGGCAACCCATGCAAAGTGGTACGCGAAATCAACGAACGTGACCGAGAGTATTACCACAAAGATCGTCGCATTCCCGATGAGTTAAAGTAAGTATTCCCCGTAGTAGCGTGATGGCTTCCCATCTCGTTATGCTATACAGAAAAACTCTACATTTTCCACATAGCTGAAATTAGCTGTGACATAAGCCATTGTTGAACGAAGCCGCTACGCGGCAGAGTAAAACGAGTGCAAACCATACTCTTGTAACACCATCACCCTGATGGTCGTTCACAGGAGTAACCCCATGAAACCCGATGACTTAAAACGCTACAACACCCTTTATGAAC